>JAJPZL010000200.1 GCA_021204375.1 Bacteroides sp. | reverse complement strand
TTTGTATGCAGAAGGATAAACAAAAATAACTGGCATCTTTTAAATGCGATTCATGGATTTCCGATAATAACAACTACTTCTAATCTACTACGGCTTTCAATTATTTTTATATATTTTCCTTTCACAAGTATATCCAGGGACACTATAACACAGGATATCCGTCCGATTATATAGGAAAACGAATAAAATATCCATTCGGTAAATAGACATTTTTCCCTAATTTTACCTCCGAATTAAAACCCGAAACTAATTATAGCATGAAACGTTTTTGTATCTACAGCCTGATGGCGGTATATTTGTTCGCCTGGCAGGTTCAGGCCCAGAACAATCAGGTATCAGGACCCATGGAGTATGTAAACAAGGTCATTGATAACACACTGGATAGTTTAAATATTGCCCGGATGGCAAGACCTGCTCCCGGCTCTACCCGAAAAGGTGATAATCCCGTTCTCTTTTTAATAGGTAACTCTACCATGCGTACCGGAACACTGGGTAACGGTAACAACGGACAATGGGGGTGGGGATACTTCGCACCCGACTATTTTGATGACAATCAAATAACGGTAGAGAACCATGCATTGGGGGGAACCAGTAGCCGTACTTTTTACAAGAACCTCTGGGCGGATGTACGCGAAGGAATCCGTCCGGGAGACTGGGTTATTATTGAACTGGGACATAACGATAACGGCCCGTATGATGAAGGGCGCGCCCGCGCTTCTATTCCCGGTATCGGAAAAGATACCCTTCGTGTAACCATCAAAGAGACCGGCGAAGAAGAGACTGTCTATACCTTCGGAGAGTATATGCGTAAATATATACAGGATGTAAAGGATAAAGGCGCCTACCCTATTCTATTCTCCCTGACTCCCCGCAATGCCTGGGATGACCAGGATAGCACCGTTGTAACCCGTGTCAACAAAACGTTTGGCTTATGGTCTAAACAGATTGCTGAAGAACAGAATATTCCCTTCATTGACCTGAACGAAATTACGGCACAGAAGTATGAACAGTTCGGGAAAGAGAAGGTGAAGATGATGTTCTACCTGGACCGGATCCATACCAGTGAACTGGGTGCCCGTGTAAATGCGGAATCAGCTGCCGAAGGATTGCGGATGCGTCCGGATATTGAACTCAGCAAATACCTGAAACCCGTACAAAAAGACACCCTTACAGGCTCAAGCCGGGTAGGTAATCATCCGGTAGTCTTTACTATCGGAGACTCCACAGTGAAGAATACAGATGAGAAAAAAGATGATATGTGGGGCTGGGGAAGCGTGATCGGTAAATTTTTTGATAGTAAAAAGATCACGGTTGAGAACTGCGCGATGGCAGGACGAAGCAGCCGTACTTTTATAGATGAAGGACGTTGGGAAAAGGTATATAATGCCTTGCAACCGGGTGACTTTGTGATCATCCAGTTCGGACACAATGACGGAGGAGATATTAATGTAGGCAAAGCCCGGGAAACACTGAAAGGCGCAAGCGACGAGAGCCAGGTAATGCTGATGGAGAAGACTGGTAAATACCAGGTGATTTATCCGTTCGGATGGTACATCCGCAAAATTGTTCTGGATACCCAGGAGAAAGGAGCGACTCCTATTGTATTGAGCCACACACCCCGAAAACAGTGGGACAACCAGGGGCGTATCCGCCGGAATGCAGATAGCTATGGCCTATGGTCGCGCCAGGTAGCAGAAAGGACCGGTAGCTGTTTTATTGACCTCAATGAAATATCAGCAGCTAAATTTGACAAGATGAGTAAAAAGAAGATAGAAAAATATTTCAAGAACGATCATACCCATACTTCCCTGAAAGGGGCCGAATTAAATGCCAGAAGTATCGTGGAGGGATTGAAAAGATCCGACTGCGCTCTTAAAGAATACCTCAAATAAAGATAATAAAAGAGACTCTGCCTGTTAACGGTGTTTGTCAGTGAGGAATAGATAGATCATAAAGGCATTCGATCATAAATTGGTTAGGTAAAGATGAAGTTGGTAATAGGATCAGAGGTAAAAAGGAACAGACAGGTTAACTTTTAATTAAAACACAGTTAATAGGTTAAAAAGTACCCGTAGGATGCGATATTCTGCGGGTATTTCATTTATTGGATAGTAAGTCCGTAGAGTTCTTCCAGGGTTCCGTTAAAAACATTCAGGTCGACCTCCTCTTTAATACCCGGTACTCTTCCTACATCCGTATGCTGCCAGAAGTGCCATTCTCCTTCATAGCGTACCGAATCAACATAATAATGTGCGATCCAGTAAGGATAATTATCAAAGAAGGGATCGTCTAAAAAGCGTTGCCGGAATTTATAGGAGGTATACAGGATAGGTTTTACTTTATAATAAGACTCTATCCGCTGGAGCCAGATCTTAAGGCTGTTCACCAGTTCGTTCTTCTCTTTTTTGCCGGTTATCTCAATATTAAGTACCGGAGGAAGGTCTCCCTTTTCCAGTTTTACCGTATTAGTAAAGAAGTCGGCTTGATTCACTGCATCGGTACGGGGATTATAAAAGTGGTAAGCCCCCCGTATAAAGCCATGCTCCCGGGCCGCTGCAAAATTATTCTGGAAAGTAGAGTCGGCCAGATCTCCCCCTTCGGTAGCTTTCATAAAGACAAAACGAAGCGGATAGCGGTTTTGTTGATTCAGTGCCAGTACACTCCAGTTAACAGCACCCTGGTAATGGGAGATATCAATGCCATGAATAGCAAATCCATAGGGTATGCATACTTCATAGGCCTGGTGTCCGTAACAAGGTTTCCAGCGATAGGAATAAGGACGTACAAAATAGTAGTAGAAACTTCCTGTGATAAGCAGGACGGCAAAAACAGCAAGAAGGCCAATCACCCAGCGCGGTTTATGCTGTACAGGGGGATTACACCGCTTCTTCCGGGTCGTTGTGCGACGCCTGGTTGAAACAGGTCTGCGGGGATTCCGTTTGGGTTTAAGATTTGCCATTTATTACCTAACAGGGATTACACACTCCATAATTACCGACTATGTTTTCTGTGTAAATTAACTATATTACAAGTAAACAGCCAAATTGTTTATTAACAAAATGAGAAGCGCAGAATAAAAGTTGATCCGCACTTCTCAGTTTGTTCTCACCCTTTCCGGCCCATATATGCGGAAAGAGCCTATACCTTATAACTACGTTACGCTTTACCTTGTTCCAACAACAAAGTTTTAGTGGGTTGATCACATACTTCGGTAGGTCCGAAATACTGGATCGGTCCCGGATATACATAATCCGTAGTGATCGTCCACTGATCACGCATCTCTGCAAACCTTTTGAAAGGTGCACCGTCCAGCTTCACCAAAGCTTTCTGGATAACCGGTTTCATTTCACCGTGACGGCGCTCCATATTCATCATCATGGTGATAGGCACTCCCCCTGCGATCCACTCCCCGACAGGAGCTGTAGTATTACGCACAGAAGACATATATCCTGTTTTACCGGCAGCGATCAGTCTGGATGCCGTATAACCTAACAAATAACAATAATCCGCATCGTAGTTGGAAGGAGCTGCACAACGTCCCTCATAACCGAAGAAATGGTGCTGGGCAGCAAATTTACCCACATATTTTCCTTCATCTTTCCACTGGGCAAGCTTTACGGCCACCATATCACTCAGCAGCTTTTCTGTCTCGATCAGGGATACCTGTACATTTCCATGCGGGTCCCGATCCAGTGTAAGCTGACGGGCTACACCCTCGGGAAGGCTTGCATAGATCTCCGCATTCTCCTTGGAGAGTTTGGAAATAATATAATCACGCTGATGCGATTTCTTAATATGGGCAAACTCTTCGGCATTGGCAGCCAGGAAATCGTTCAACTCAGCGATCAGCTTTTTCATAGCCGGGATGAACTCGATCAATCCTTCCGGTATCAACACCGTTCCGTAGTTATTTCCCTGGGCGGCACGATTGGCCACAGCCTGGGCGATGTAAGTCACCACATCATCTAGTGACATGTTTTTAGCTTCTACCTCTTCGGAGATAATACAAAGGTTAGGCTGAGTCTGCAAAGCACACTCGAGTGCTATGTGCGAAGCCGAGCGCCCCATCAGTTTAATAAAATGCCAGTATTTACGTGCCGAATTACAGTCGCGCTCAATATTACCGATCACTTCCGAGTATACTTTACAGGCAGTATCAAAACCGAAAGAGGCTTCAATCATCTCATTTTTAAGGTCACCGTCAATGGTTTTCGGACATCCGATCACCTGTACACCTGTATTTTTAGCTGCATAATACTCCGCCAGTACACAGGCATTGGTATTGGAGTCATCCCCCCCAATGATCACGAGTGCCTGAATATTAAGTTGTTTCAGTATCTCCAATCCTTTGTCAAACTGAGACTCTTTTTCCAGTTTGGTACGTCCGGAACCGATGATATCAAAACCACCCGTATTACGATACTCATCAATAATATCAGCAGTCAGTTCTTTGTAGTTGTGCTCAACCAGTCCGCCCGGGCCCAGAATAAAGCCATACAATTTACTTTCGGGATTCAGCTTCTTAATACCGTCAAAGATCCCGGAGATCACATTGTGTCCGCCCGGAGCCTGACCGCCCGAAAGGATAACGCCTACATTGATAGCCGGAAGCTGAACATTTTCAGCGCTCTCTTCAAATGTAATAACCGGTATTCCGTACGTATTCGGAAAGAGTTCCTTAATAGCTTCCTGATCGGCTACCGATTGAGTCGGTGCTCCTTCTACAGCTTTTACATTACCACGTAAAGCTTTCGGTAATTTGGGTTGATAAGCAGCTCTTGCTATCTGTAATGCACTTTTTGTCATTTTATTCTATTTTTATATAAAGATATGAGTAATCTCGTTTTAATGTGTTGCAAATTTAACTTTATTAATTTAATTACAAAACACTCCCACCCTAATTTAGAAACAAAAGTTAAAGTGTGGAATTCACACCTTAACCTCCGTAATAAGCTGTCCGTCGAACAAATTGATAGTACGCGAAGCGTAGCCTGCATTCCGCTGAGAGTGAGTAACCATCACTATAGTAGTCCCCTCTTTATTGAGTTCCGTAAGCAGTTGCATCACCTCTTTTCCATTCCGGGAATCCAGGTTATCGGTAGGCTCGTCGGCCAGGATCAGTTTAGGCTCTGCTACTACGGCCCGGGCTATCGTCACACGTTGTTGCTGCCCCCGGAGAGCTGTTGTGGAAAATGTTTTTCCCGGTGGGTAATTCCCATCCGTTCCATTACTTTGTTTACCCTCTCTTTCCGAAGAGAGGCGGAAACTCCCATATAAAGCAGGGGAAGTTCAATATTCTCAAACACGGTGAGTTCATCGATCAGGTTAAAACTCTGGAAAACAAATCCGATCACTCCCTTTCCGGAGTGAGGTACGCTGCGATTCGGTAAAACCCGCCACTTCCTGTCCGTTAAGCAGGTAAGAACCGGATGTCGGATTATCCAGCAATCCCAGGATATTGAGCAGGGTTGATTTACTACAACCCGAAGGCCTCATTACCGCTACAAATTCCCCTTCGGCGATATGCAGGTTAATATCGTTCAGAGCCCACGTTTCCACCTCGTCTGTGCGGAAGATCTTTCGTAAATTTACAGTTTTGATCATACTATTATCTGTTTAAATAAATACACTATTAAATCACCCGGGTTGCTTCGGCAGGATTGGCAGCAGCAGCTTCCCCCATACGAAGTGCTACCGAAACAGCCACGATCAGGGAAGTTATACAAAATACCGGTAAGAACAATCCTATACCCGGAGTGATACGATAAACATACTCCTTTAGCCAATTATTCAGGAAAAGAAAACTTACCGGAAGAGCCAGCGCATTCCCGATAAGTGCCAGCCATACATATTCCCGGGTAAAAAGTTTAAAAACATCCATAAAACCGGCTCCGTTCACCTTCCGGATAGCAATCTCCCTTCTACGCTGCTGTGCAGAAAAAGAGACCAGTGTATAAATCCCGAAAGAAGAGATCAGTACAGAGATCAGGGAGAGAACCGAAAATACCCGGAATAACTTCTTCTCAGGCTCATTAAATGAATCCATCATATCGCTTAAAGAAACAATCTGCTTATCCGGAGGTATTTCTCCTTTTTCATACCGATCGTACACCATACGGATATAGTCAAGAGCCTCTTTTTCTGCCCAGGGTGCTATTTTGACATAGATAAATTTTTCGTGGAAGTTTTTTTCGTCATGTTCCGGATGATAGAGTCGGATTATGACCTTATCAACCGGAAAGCGGAAAGGCGCATAATGATAATTTTTCAGGACCCCCGTAAGAAGTTGGGGCCGGTAACTTCCTTCGGAAACAATTCCCTCCCCTACAGTGGAGATCCCTAACTGAACAGCACCTGCTTCATTGATAACATATTGCCACTGTGCATCATACTTCAGCCACCGCCCTTCTTTTAGCTTCATACCAAAAAACGACAGAAAATTCTCTTCTACATACATTATATTATCAGACTCCATCCCCTTTTCCCTTCCGGAGAGATAAAAGAAATCACCCGCATTAAATTGTCCGTTGGATAGTAAAACAAGAGTAGAATAGACCTTGGTCACCTCTTCCACATACGCAGAAGCTTTCAACTCTTCACAAATAGCCGCGCACTCATCCTCTACAGTGGTATAAAACCCTAACCGGAGCTGATAGATAGATTCAGCAGACATTCCCTTATCTGTATCGGCCATAAACCGGAATTGCTTCAACATTCCCAGAGACATAATCAGGAAAAAAGAACCGATACCCACCTGCAAAGCCACCAATACCCGTCTCCAATTCCGGTGAGTCAGCGTGTTACGGTTGCGTAACATAGTTACCGCAGGGATCATTACTATAGCCGTATATATAACCACACACAGCAGAAAAGCAAATCCGGATGCAAACATCAGCCTTCCAAATCCAATACTTCTGACATATTTTATATATATACCTTCTCCCCCATCCAGACGGGTATAATCCTGAAAAAAAAGGGAAAACCAATTCAATCAGCACCAAAACCCCTATAAAGGCCACGATCAGTGAAAATAATAATTCACAAACAGATTTCCAAAGTAAACTTCCGGTACCCGCACCGATCACACTAAGTGCATGGTTATGCAAAGCACGTTTTCGCTGCTGACCGATAAAAAGTACCAGGTGATTGATCAGTGCACTTATAAAAGCCAGGACTCCTGCCCAAACCAACATCCGGATATTACGAAAACGCCCTTCAAGCTCATGGTTACAGGTAAAATGTACTTCCGGAAGGCTACGCAGGCGAAAACGCCAGTTTTCCGAATCGCGGATATAAAAGGTAGACTCTCCCCGATACCTGAGCCCCTCTGTTTTCTCTTTCAGCTTTTTTACATCGGATCCTTTATGAAGCTTGATATAGGTTGTATACCGGTTGGTCCCTCCTCCCACAGTTCCGGGAGTACCGGGCAAAAGATAGTCAAATATAAACTCCGATCCCGCCGGATAATCTTTGATGACTCCTGCCACTATATAATCTCTTTTTTTCCCTGTAACTGCTCGCCTGTACAATACAGATGACCAAACTCTCGGTAGGCCATAGATTCGGTCAGGATAATATATTCCTGATCAAAAGGAATTCCTTTCCAAGTTCCATCCACAAAATCACTAAAAAAATAGGAGAAAAACAGGCTATCTACTACCAGCCCTATATAATCCTGATCCTTCCGGGAGGTATAAGAATGCGACCGGACCCAGGTAAAACTTTCCACTTCCGGAAAACCGGCTATCTCCTGTTCGACCGATACATGGATCTGATGTCTCTCAGCCAGCCGTCCGTCTGCCGTCCGGGTCAGTCCATGGGTAGTAAGAGCATATATACGTTCATATTCCGGATGGAACGTATCAAAATGGCGTTCCCAGTAATACCAGTAAGCACCCATGATAAAGCAGGTAAATCCCACAGCGATAGCCGTTATGGTAATGAGATGCTGTACTCTGTATCTCCTCATCGCCCGAAAGGCTATTTTCAGATAACTCCACGTCATATCAGTTCTTCCGTTTATTCAGATTTTACCACTTCTGCCGGATTAGCTACTGCCGCACGCCATACTTTCCAGCCTGTACAAAGAGCCATCAGGATAGCCAGTAACAAGAAAATACCCAAGTAAATCTCCACTCCTACCGGAGTTCGTTTTACATATTGCTCCAGCCAGTCATTCATCCACAGATAGCCCAGCGGAAAAGCAATAGCTGCACTTATCACCAATACTGCCAGGTATTCCCGGGTAAACATCCGCAGGATATCTTTCACCCGGGCCCCATTGATCTTCCGGACAGCGATCTCTTTGCGCCTCCTTTCGCAAGCCAGCGAGATCAGGGAGTAGACGCTAAACAGGGAGATAACCACACAGGCTAAAGAGACCACTGAAAGAACGCCCAGCAACATCTGTTCCGAGCGGATATACTCCCGGTAAGCCTCTTCCGAACCGGAGATCTCAATATCTTTCGGATCGTACGTTTCATGGAAGATAGATTCCAACCGGGCACGGACCGCTTTCCACTCTCCTGTTCCGTAACGGAAAAGCGCGAAGTTATTATATGTATCTAATACTCCGGGAAAACAATAGACAACCGGCCGGGGTGGAGTAAGGGGTGATTCATTATATACATCTTTCAGAACTCCCACTACCCTGTATCTTTCGCCCATAACAGTGGAACCTATAGCATTATTCCATCCGGCATTTTTAACAAATGCCTCATTTATCAGAACTTCATCTGCTTTTTCAGGAAAGCTATCTTCCAACAAACGCAGTCCATAATATTGCATATATTCTACACTGAAGGTCAATGCCTCTACCTTCATATTTTTCTCCTTCTCAGATCCTTCATTAACAGAGAACAACCATATATGTCCTCCTTTATAAGGTAATAAAAGAGAATATCCGGTCAAAACCTCTTCCACTCCCGGAATCCCGGAAAGAATATGCGCGATCTCTCTATCTTTTTCAGAACCATATATATATCCACGGTTCTCAAATTTAAATCCCAGATCTGTTTCAAAAAGATAGTTTAGTTGTCTATTTATTACCATTGTACAAAAAATAAGCAGCATACTGATCATCAACTGGATGGCAATACTTATTTTCCCTGTCAGTTGATCGTGTTTTTTGCAGAGAGCCCAGAAGGGAACCACGCCCCGTGTAATAAGTCACTATAAAGAAAAGGAAAAAAGAGATCAATACCATGATTCCATAGTAAAAAAGTATATCACTCCAGAAGGCAGTAAAAGACAAATCTATGGATGCAATCTCCAGAAAGGAAGGCACGATCAGTTCCGCCAGTAACAATCCCGCAATACCAGAAAAACAGAGAATAAGGAAGAATTCAGTCAGCAACAGCACAAATAATCTCCTATGGGTAGACCCACTGACTATCCGCAAAGCCATTTCCCGTTGCCGGTTATAAAATCTACTGATCAGCAGGGTGATGGTATTGATAAGTGAACATAGAATAACAAACAATCCCACCATTGCAAAATAGTAAATATGTTCCAAACGGATATCCGGTGCAACAGGCGGATCACTGTACCGTAGTTCAGATAAAGGAACCAGAAAAAAATTCTCCACACGAAGAAGCCTGTTCTCTTCAGGTTGAAAAGTAGCCAGTTTATCTTTAAAAGTGCTCAAATCAATTCCCTCCCTTATTTTATCACAATATTAGAAGATTGATATGCCCATCCAGCAGGAGCTGATTCCACTCTTACAATATCAGCAGGAAAATTAGTATGTGTTGACCAATCGCTCAGTATAGCACCTACTACACTCCCCCGGCGGTATACCTCATCCAGACTCTGTCCCAGAGGATCTCCTTCCGGAAAAAGCTGATCAGCCAGCTTACGGGTTATAGCTACCTGGTTACCGGAAGGATTCAGGAAATCCAGACTTCCGGCAAGCAGAGTAACAGAGAACATAGATAGAAAAGCAGAATCCACGGTTAAAATATTCAGCCCCTCTTTTCTGGAGGGGGTAGCCATACAGATCTCTTCTATTTCCGGAAAAGCCTCTTTTAACTCCCGGAGCAGCGGAGCAGGCATCCAACTCGTTATTTTTTCAGAATTATCTATATGACGCAACAGAAACATCCTGTCTGCATCCCGATGGAATGTATTGTAACTCATTTCGTACCGTACCCAGATCACGGATAGGACAAAACAGACAAAACCAACCGCCAGCCCTATTACACTCAGAAGGGTCTGTATCCGGTATTTCTTCAGATTCCTGAAAGCTATTTTTATAGAATGACAGATCATCGTATTTCTCTGTTATTTTAAGATTAACTCTTCTGCCTACCCAAAGGTATCATATCCGGTAATAATTACCCAATCTCCCGGCTGTAAACCTTCCGTGACCTCATACTGGCGGGGATTCTGCCGCCCCAACACCAAAGGAACCTTTACCGCTTTTGTACCCGCACTGTTTACTTTATAGATCCACTGTCCACCCGTAGCAGGATAAAAATTACCTTTGGGTATTACCAGTTCCTCACCGGCATCCCCCATCTCTATCTGGATACGGAAACTCTGCCCGATACGGATATTCTCCGGCATTCCTTCCGTAAAGACCAGTTCCGTACTGAAAGTACGCTCTTTTACTTCGGGAACTACTTTGGATACCCGGAGCGGATAATTTTTTCCCTGATGGATCAGTGTGGCCGGTAGTCCCGCCATGATCCGGTCTACATAATATTCACTCACCGTAGTGGTGATCTTATACTCCGAAAGTACCTTTATCTCTCCGACTCCCTCATTCGGTGATATCCGTTGTCCCGGAATAGCCTGTACAAAACTAAGCTGTCCATCTATCGGAGCCCGTACAATAAGCTCTTCCAACCGGCTGCGGGTACGCATGAACTTCCTGTATTCCCGTTGCGGCTCTCCCTGGAGCAGCTCCTGCCGGATGAGAGAAGCTACCGAGTCATGCGCCAGGTTCTCCATCTGCAAAAGCGCTGTCTCCCGTTTGTAGGTATATTCATCTTCAGCCAGTTCCAGCTGGGCCAGGCTCTTAATATCCATGCTATACTCCTCTTGGGTAAGCCGGTAACTCTTTTCCAGCCGATCCAGCTCATACCGTGTCTGGAGTACCTGCTGACGCAAAGAGAGGCTCTTCTGCTCCATCTCGATCCGCTTCTCTTCATATCCGGCACGCTGTCTCTCCCACTCTTCCTGCTGCTCCTCTACCAGTTGTACCAGATCCGGATTATCCAGGATCAGGATCGTATCTCCCTGTTCCAACATGGCTCCATTCTCCGCTACAATCCGTTCTACCACCCCTCCTGCCCGGGAGAACACCTTCAGGGTAAGGATCGGATGTACAATACCTTCCACATCCACATACTCCAGGAAACGCTCCCTCTTTACCTCGGCCAGGCGTACAGACTCTTTATCTACTCGTAATTTCCTGGGAGAAAGTACCACAGACACCACCCAGCCTATCAGTACACAAAAGAGGATCCCTCCTGCAACTGTAATTTATGCCTTATATACCACGCTCTCTTTTCGATCTTTCTATCCATTGTTCCTATATCTGTTTAAGCAGCAACAAGTAATCCTCCGTTACCGGTATCTTTTTCTCGAAATCATACAAAGTGATGCTCCGCAGGGTGTAGTAGAGGCTCCAGTAAGTGTGCAGAGCCGAAATATAATTGCGGCGGGCCGTATCCTTTTCAGAGATGGCAGCATTGAGATCCAACAACGAAGACTCCTCCAACAGATAGAGCCGGCGGGCCACCTCGTGCCGGCGGGTGGCAGTCGTATCTGTTTTCCGGGCGATCTCTACCCGGCGGGCCTGCAGGTTAAACTGGTTCACCACTCTCCGTACATTCAGTGCAAAGTCGGTCTCACTCTGCTCGATCTGATTATATACAAGGTCACGGTTGGAAAGGGCTACCCGTATCTTCCCTTTGCTTCTCCCCCAATCCAGCAAAGGAACTGCCAGTGAGAGGGAAACATATTGTTGATTCAACGGATCCCGGTAGAGATCCCTGAAATGATCCGCTATCTGGGTAAGCCCCAAACGCATGTAAATATCTGCTTTCAGCCCGGCCGAGGCTCTGGCCTGCGCTACCGCACTTTCGCTCTCCAACTTCCGGCGGATAAGCGTCTCCATATCCGGGCTGTTCGCCAGGGCCATCTCCAGCATCTCCTCCAATTCAACCAGGACCGCAGGTACCTCACCCTCTACCCGTACCCGGAGTTCCACATCCTCCGTAATTCCCAGATAAGAACGGAGCGATTGCATACAATCATCCACCTCCGTACGGGCATTCATGCAATTGGTCTCTTCCGTCAGCATATTTACCTCCAGTTGGAGCATCTCATTCTCGGTGATAGTACCTATTTCATAGCGTCCCCGGGCATACCAGTACAACGTATCCGCATTGGCATAATTAAAAAGGGCTACCTCATAATTACTCTGTGCTTTGGCAAGCGCAAAAAAAACGATCGGTAGCCCGGGATGCTACCAGTTCCAGCGTCTCTACATAGACCTTTTTGGATTCCCGGTACCTGACCGGTTCAATACGGCGGTTCCATTTGAAGCTGTTATATCCGAACAGCGACTGTGCATAACCAAAGTTCAAAGGCACACTTTGCCAGGAAGTGGTCTTATTACTGAAGAGGTCTAAACGTTCCGCAGAGGTCTCCAGGAAAAAGTACCCTCCCGTCAACGCTATATTTTGCGTGATCCCCAGGGAAAGATCCGTTACCAGCTGGTTTCGTTCTACAAATTTTTCGGTACCGTCCGACAGAGTGACCCGGCTGATCGTACGGTTCAGGGCCGGAGTAGAGGTTAATGAAACCGCCGGCAGATAATTAGCTAAGTAGGATCGATAGTTCCAGTAAGCAGCCCTGAACATATGACGGGCCGAACGGGCATCCGGTGAATAGGCCTGTGCACTCTCAACAGCCTCTGAAAGGGTAAGTTCTATCACTTTTTCCTCCCCTTTAAGCAAGGCCGGGATAAGAGTAAATATTCCCCCTATTATATAAAATTGTTTGTGTATGGTCCTCCTTTTGCGATCCGAAAAGTTCCGGGATTGATTTGTTTTTCCGTCTATCAGGTTCCAAATACCGTGCCACACCTACAATACACTAATTACCATATATTTACATAAAAGAAAGCAAATAAAGTGCGTGCGCAGCTGCACGATTTTTGTGCGCTTGCGCACACACAACACACGATTTTTCTCTCTATCTTTGCCGGGAAGCGGTCTTATTGACTTTTAAAACGAGAACGCCATGAAAACCCTGGGGAAAATACTCATTGTAGACGATAACGAGGATGTACTCTTTGCCCTGCACCTGTTGCTTGAATCGTATGCAGAGAAGGTGAAGGTAACCACCCGTCCTGAACGGATCCTCTCTTTTATGGAAGAGTTTGCTCCCGATATTATTTTGTTGGATATGAACTTCAGCTGCGATGCCATCAGCGGCAAAGAGGGTTTCCATGCCCTGGAAGAGATCCTTCGGAAAGATCCGCAGGCTATTGTGATCTTTATGACCGCATACGCCGATACCGATAAAGCAGTAAAGGCGATCAAAGCAGGCGCAACCGATTTTATTCCCAAACCGTGGGAAAAGGAGAAACTCTTTGCCACCCTCTCTTCTGCCATGAAACTACGCTCTTCCCGGCAAGAGGTATCTACGTTAAAGAAACAGGTAGAAGCTTTTTCACAGCAACAGGAGCATGCACAGGAGATCATTGGAGAATCTCCGACCATGCAACACATATTTACAACGATCCATAAACTGAGTGAGACAGATGCCAATATCCTGATTACCGGAGAGAACGGCACCGGAAAAGATGTAATCGCCCGGCTTATTTACCGCTCTTCTTCCCGTCACGCCCATCCTTTTATCACGATCGACCTTGGCACTATTCCTGAAAATCTTTTTGAAAGTGAACTATTCGGGTATAAAAAGGGAGCCTTTACGGATGCACGCAAAGAGAAATCCGGACGGATGGAGATCGCCTCGGAAGGAACCCTTTTCCTGGATGAAATAGGGAACCTCTCCCTTCCCATGCAGGCCAAGCTACTCACAGCCATTGAGAAAGGCGAGATCACCCGCCTCGGCTCTGCCCGGGCTATAAAGATTGATATACGGCTTATCTGTGCCACCAACAGCAATCTGAGGCAAATGGTGGCAGAGGGTAATTTCCGGCAGGACCTTCTCTACCGGATGAATACCATTGAAATAGAGATACCTCCCCTGCGGGAACGGGGGAACGACATTATACTGCTGGCAGACTATTTTCTGCAACGGTATGCCCATAAATATAAAAAAGAGATTCGTACCATAACCCGCGAAGCCCGGCAGAAACTTTTAGCCTACTCCTGGCCGGGCAATGTACGGGAGCTCCAACACGCTCTGGAGCGGGCAGTTATTCTGGGAGAAGGGTATCAACTGAAGCCTGATAACTTCCTGCTGCAACCGGCTCCCGCATCTCCTGCCCGGGAGGAGATATTCAACCTGAACGAACTGGAGAAACTGACCATTGAAAGAGCCATGAAACGGGCCGGAGGAAATGTGACCCGTGCTGCGGAGTTATTAGGTATTACCCGGTTTACGCTCTACCGGAAACTGGAAAAACTGGGATTATGAAACGGTTCACGCTCTATACGATCCTACGCTGCCTGCTACTCTCTTCCCTTTCCGTAGCAGCTACCCTGCTTATCCTGAGGGGACTCTATATATCCGCCTTTGTTACCTTCCTGATCCTGGTATCGGTGGTATATACGCTTTGTAAAAAACAGATAGAACTGACCGAAGAGTTCCGGCGCATGATAGCCGGGATCAGTTGGTGTGATTTTAGCTTCCGGTTCCATACTCCCCACAGCCACATTCCCTCCTCCCTGCTTGCCCGGGAGATGGACGAAGCCCTGGCCCGCTTCCGGGAACGTATCAAAGAGGGAGAAGTACGCCACCAATTGGATAAAAGCCTGCTCAACATTATTGATTCCGGTATTCTTGTACTGGGAGCCCTGGAAAAGATAGAGTGGATCAACCCGGCTGCCCTGCGTGCTCTGGGAGTCAGTAAGCTGGACAGGCTTGCAGAACTGGAAAACAGTATACTCACTTTTCCGGAACAGATCCGCTCCCTGCAACCCGGAAAGGTCATAGTGATCCATACGGAAGACAGCCGGAAAAAGCAGGAGTTAGCCATCACCAAAACCCTCTTTACCTCACAGGAAGAGAGGCTGGAACTGATCAGTTTAAAAGATATCCGCACCGTATTGGAGAAGAGCGAAATAGAGTCGTGGCAAAAGCTGATCCGGGTATTGACACACGAGATCATGAACTCCATCACTCCCATTATTTCGTTGGCCGATACATTAACGGAGCGAACAGAGAAAGAGAGGTGGGAAGAGAAAGAGTTGCCTGTGATCAAACAGGGATTGCACACCATTCACCGGCGCAGCAAAAGTTTGCTGGAGTTTATGGAAAACTACCGGAAATTTACCCGCATTCCACGCCCGGAACTTAAAATAGAGCCGCTGGAAGAGGTATTGAGAGAGATTTGTAGCCTTTATCCCACCGTTAACATCCGCCTGGATCACCATCCGGAAGAGACCTTCCCGGTAGAGATAGACCGTACCCAGATAGAACAGGTAATGGTCAACCTAATCAAGAATGCGCTGGAAGCCACCCGGGAGATCCCGGATCCGCAGATCACCATCATACTGGAGCGATCGGAGAACATAATCCGGATGATCCTGACAGACAATGGAAAAGGAATTGCTCCCGAAGCTATGGACAAGATATTTATCCCCTTCTTCACCACCAAACAGAGGGGAAGCGGCATTGGGCTTACGCTTTGTAAACAGATCCTGAACCTGCGCGGTGGAAGTATTACGGCTACCTCTTCTGCCCGGGAGGGTACCTCCTTCCATCTCTCATTTCCTGTTTTTCCCGAAAAGGCATAAATACCTCTTCTCAGGAACTTTAAAACCGGACAGAAACGTTGGTACCGGACAATGGATCTTATCCCGGAGATCCTCGGACAGGAAACTCATACACTACTTTTTATCTTCTGTTTATAAGGAAAGAGTGATGCTTGTTCCGGCAATAATTAATGACCGGTTTACGGCAAATAAGTCGTTTACCGCCCGGTTTCCCATCGTTTACCGGGCATTTGCCGATGAGAAACCGGGCGTTTTCCCATCAGAAACAGCCTGGTTTCTCATCAGAAAACACCTAATTGCCCATCAGGAACAACCTAAGAGACAAGTAAAATATGGAGGATTATGAAATAATATAGGCTATAGAAGAAAGAATTTACTCGTATAAACTCTCTAAGATGTATGGGAAAAATGATAGATGAATGATAGATATATGATAGTAAAATGGTAGATAATTTTTACTTAATTTTTATAGAATTCTGATTTTAAGCAAATTAGATACTACTGAATGATAGATGATAGTTTTTTTCAGATTTTAATCCTATGTAGATAAGCCCTGTTCCGGTAAAACAGTTGGCTGCTTTGTAACGGATCGTTGCCGCCGGCTTCATAGCCGCTTTTGTACCGTGTGGGGCTATGAAGCCCCTTCCAGAAAACCACCGGCTGGGAAGCCGGCGGGAATACTGAAGTGATAAGCCTTTTATTACCGGACCGGTAATCCCTCAGACTCTTTCTTAGTTTTCGAGATCTCTTTGATCAATACATACTTCAGGTTGGATTGATCCGCCGGCGGTTCCACCACATTCTCACGGCGTACCTGAATAACATATTCATATCCGGGTTCGTGGGTAAAGCCTTCGATATCATCGTAAAAGTATTCCCAATCGGAATGGCTCTCTTTTTTAACCAGCAGACATTTCATAGGAACGACTCCCACACAATCGCCTCGTTCCGAAGCAATGACCAGTTTTTCAGTATGGTCTATCGTCTTACAGGCAGTTACTATAATAAGGGCGATAAGGAACAGATAAGATATTTTTTCATTGTTACAAAGTTTAGTTTCTCTGATCTTCCAGCATACGGGAAATGCTTTCCCGGTTCCCGGAAGAGATCAGATACCATTTATTACGGAATTTAGCTCGTTCATTCTCTTTCCAGATCATCAGCCAGTCCTCCTCTTCCTGCGGTTTTTCCCGGTAATGGAAAATAACCGTATAGTCGGGAGCTACCATTTTTACCATAATGCCACTCTAATTCCAGGCCGGATCGTAAGAGACAGTCCGGAGTAAACGATCCAGTTCCCGGGACTCACCCTCACTGAGGCAGGTAGTAAGTGTTTTATTATCAGTATAGATAATGGTTATACTATCCGTCTGAGCGATGGGGAGTGAAATAGTAAGCGTATCTGCCGCAGCAGAGATACGCTCGCCCCCTCTACCGGAAGAGCTGCATCCAGGCAAAGAGATCAGCGTGAAGAGGATAACTCCTGTAAAGAAGTAATAAAGATAGCTCATCTATTATTTTATAAGTTCACAATAGCTACAAAGATAGAAGTTTCCGGCAGACCCGTAAGGAGGATTTTGATAAAATCCGGTAAAGTGTCTTTCAGGATCTTCTTACCAACGCCATTCCCGGTAGCTCCTTTTGTAGTAGATGATCGTCCAGAAAAATCAGGGTCCCTCCTTTTTCATGGATCCAATGTACCAGTTCTACCAAAGGTTCCTCCCCTTCCGGTTGGGAGAGATCCGGAGCCTTATCTATCTTATATCCTTTGAGGGAGAGATTAGTGCCCAGGTAAAGGGTATCGGCATTTCCCTCTTCCGCCATTTTAAAGATCTCGTTGATATCGGTAGTCAGTAATTCGGCAGATTGTGCCTGTTCCATATACCGGGTACACTCCTCTTCGCTTTCCTGCATATACTTTTGAATGAGAGGCCAGGTCTCTTTTACCAATTCATGGCAGGGAGTATGATTGTAATTCCCGTATACAGAACCAATAACAGTACAGTCGTTATCCATGATCTTCCGGTAATGGGGAATGTTCTTTATATCACCGGCCAATACTACCGGAAGAGGATTGACCAGCAGGTAAGGGTGGAAATTTTTATCTGCCGTATTAAAAAATTCCTGGATCAACCGGTCGGTAAAGTCATTCTGGGCCAGTTCAATGGGGTCGTCAGTATAATAACTGACATTTTCCCAGGGAAAATATTCATCTTCAAATTCCATCAGGATGCGGTTATTCAAAGCCTCCAGCAGGCGGATCTTATGACGGCTGATGGTAAGGATATAGTAGTTATTTACCTGTTGCCTGGCTTTAAGCAGAGGACGTATATCATAATAAGGACCTGCTATTACTTCGGGTTCTAATGGAACAGGTAACTTTACCACATTACAACTCTTACTGTCTGCATAAAGCACCATTCCTGCCCGGTTGTGACTATGGTCAATAAGCTCCTGGGCTTTTTTTAATACTCTCCATATAAACCGGTACTTTTTTCTTCTCTATGAACCGTAGCAGTTCCTTTTCCGTGTGATTGACCAGATTCTTCAACTCAATAGGATCTATTTTATAATCAGGAAAAACGTGGTGGGTAGGCAGTGTAATAGTAACCAGAAGTTCTCTGTTCTCCGCACGGGTATTCTCCTCTTTATCGTAAGAAACAAATTTTTCATACGCTTCACGGGGTGAGAGTGTACTCTCCTTAACTGTTTTCATGAGCTTATATAAATTTTATGGAAAAGATACTTTTCCATGGAACGGTTAAACATTTTATTGAGATCATTGCACTAAAAAGCGTATATGACTTTCCAAGGTGTAAACAACAGGTTTATAGAAAGGCTTCAGGTCTTCTTTACTAAAAAAGATAAAAAACGGATTTTATCCATCATGTTACCGATGAGTAACATATATTTGTGACCTGTTAGTAACACATAGAAATGCAATGGAAAAAGAGAATGGTAAGAACCGGCACACTACGGAACAACTCTTGCTGCAGGCAGTGAAGGAGATCATCGAAGAGAATGGATTTGAAAAGTTGGGTATCAATGCGGTAGCCACAAAAGCGGGTGTATCGAAAATGCTGATCTATCGTTATTTCAGTTCACTGGAGGGATTGATCGCGGCTTATATCAGCCAGAACGACTACTGGATAAATTTCCCGATCCCTCTTCCCGAAAAAGAGGGACTGAATAGTTTTTTAAAAGAGATGTTCCGTATGCAGATCGCCTCCCTGCGCAGCAGTTATACACTACGCAGGCTCTACCGCTGGGAACTTTCAGAGTCGAATAAGTTTGTCAGAGACCTTCGTGGCCGGCGGGAAGAGAAGGGGAAAGAACTCGTCCGGATAGTGAGCCGGCTCACCGGACGCCCGGAAAAAGAGGTTGCCGTTATGGCGACGTTGCTTACAGCTTCGCTCAGTTACCTGGCTCTGCTGGAGGAGCAGTGTGAAACTTATAATGGTATTCCTATCCAAAGGCCCGAAGGATGGGTGCAATTAGAAGAGGAGATAAACAGAATGATTGATAACTGGATCGATCAAAAACAGAACGATGAATAGACTATTGACTTTTTCCTTACTGCTTTTTATGGCAGGCAGATCTGCCTGCGGCAATCATTTGCCGGAGTACCACACAGATAATATAAGTATTCAGATTGAGGAGGGCGAGCATTACCTGCACGATTTTCCTCTTTTTATGAGCATAAAGATAAAGAATGCTCCCCAGCTGGCTATCTGGCTGGAGGATATGGAAGGAATTATATATCCACGATATTTGTAACCGGGCGGATCGCTAACCAATCCTGGAGAAGTGCCGGTGGGAACCGCAGAAAAGAGGCTCTCCCGCATTGGTGCTACAGCCGGGGTATCCAATATGAAGACGGGCTATATCTACTCACCCGAAAGCAACCTTTTACAGACGGGGTAAGCGGTGCAACTCCCCGAAAGAGTTTTACGGTAGATCTCGATCCGCAAACAGGAATGGAACGATTTGTCGTAAAAGTTGAAGTTAACCACTCGACAGACTTTAACGAGCACTATCCTGAAGATGCCGTAAAAGGGGAAAGTAATTATTCCGGAGGAAAGATGGGAAGCGAACAGCCTTTCCTTGTATATGTGGCGGAAGTAGATCTGACGAACGATCAGAAGGAGTTCATAGCTACACTGAAAGGGCACGGTAGCCCTGACGGAAGTGACGGGGAAGTCTACCCGGATCTATCCGGTATTATCTCTGCCTTATCTATCCTGAAAAGTATCACTATCCGGATAAAAGATTGAAAGGCCTCCCTGAATAACTCTTCTCTCCCTATAGGTAACAAGAGTATTTAAGCTGGACGGGATTTTTATTTCCGGGGATATTTTAGTATGTTTGTAATTCAGATAGGTATGTGAGAAACCTAAAATAATAAAAATATGCTCGAGAAGATACAAGAAACTGCAGCTTACATCCGGGGTAAAGTTAAAGAGATGCCTGCAACTGCTATTATCCTGGGAACAGGATTGGGAAGTCTGGCCAACGAGATCACCGACAAACAGGAGATCCCGTATGAAGAGATCCCTAACTTTCCGGTATCAACGGTAGAGGGACATAGCGGAAAACTGATCTTTGGCAAACTGGATGAGAAAAAGATCATGGCTATGCAGGGACGTTTCCACTATTACGAAGGGTACTGTATGAAAGAGGTGACTTTCCCGATCCGGGTAATGCGGGAACTGGGTATACGGACCCTTTTTGTTTCCAACGCAAGCGGAGGTACCAATCCGGAGTTTGAGATCGGTGACCTGATGATCATCACCGACCACATCAACTTTTTCCCTGAACATCCGTTAAGAGGAAAGAACCTGTATGGAGACCGTTTTCCGGATATGAGCGAAGCTTATTCCCGGGACCTGATCACCAAAGCCAAAGAGATTGCTGCGGAAAAGGGAATTAAAGTTCAGGAAGGTGTGTATTTAGGAACGCAGGGACCTACTTTTGAGACGCCGGCGGAATATAAGATGTTCCGTATCCTGGGAGCAGATGCAGTGGGTATGTCTACGGTTCCGGAAGTCATTGTAGCTCACCATGCAGGCATAGAGGTATTTGGTATGTCGATCATTACGGACCTGGGTGTAGAGGGCAAAATTATGGAAGTATCGCACGAAGAGGTGCAGATCGCTGCTAATGCCGCCCAACCTAAGATGACGGCTATTATGCGTGAAATGATAAACAGAGCCTAAATAAAGAATGGGAACAGAAATATCAACGCTCGGTGAGTTCGGACTGATACGTCACCTGACCGAAGGGATCGAATTAAAAAATGATTCTAGCAAATACGGCGTCGGCGACGACGCCGCTGTTTTGGAATATAGGGATAAAGAGATACTGGTCACTACCGACCTGCTGATAGAAGGTATTCATTTTGACCTGACCTATGTACCGATGAAACACCTGGGCTATAAATCGGCCATGGTGAATTTTTCGGATATCTACGCCATGAATGGTACTCCTAAACAGATCACTGTCTCTATTGCTCTTTCCAAACGTTTTTCGGTAGAAGACCTGGAAGAGTTCTATGCCGGTATAAAACTGGCCTGCGATCTGCACCAGGTGGATATTATAGGAGGAGATACAACCTCTTCCCTGACCGGTTTCGCTATCAGTATTACCTGTATCGGAGAGGGAGAGAAAGGAAAAGTGGTGTATCGGAATGGGGCCCGGAATACAGATCTTATCTGTGTATCGGGCGATCTGGGCGCTGCCTATATGGGACTTCAGCTACTGGAAAGGGAGAAGGCTGTTTTTAAAGGGCAGGACCAGGCAGAGGTACAACCGGATTTTTCCGGAAAAGAGTATCTGTTGGAAAGACAACTAAAGCCGGAAGCCCGCCGTGACATTGTCCGTAAACTGGCTGAAGAGGGAATTGTTCCTACCGCGATGATGGATGTATCGGATGGTTTATCATCGGAACTTTTATATATTTGTACCCAGAGTAATGCCGGATGCCGAGTTTATGAGGAGCATATTCCGATCGATTACCAGACAGCAGTAATGGCGGAGGAGTTTAATATGAACCTGACTACCTGTGCCATGAATGGCGGAGAAGATTATGAACTACTTTTTACCGTCCCCCTTACAGATCACGAAAAGGTATCACAGATAGAGGGAGTACAGGTGATCGGTCACATTACGAAACCGGAGCTGGGATGCGCCCTGATCTCCCGGGATGGCCAGGAGTTTGAACTCAAGGCCCAGGGATGGAATCCGCTGAAGGAAGAAGAGAAGAACTGAGCCTGGAAAGCGATAAGTCATAAAAAAGCCGGAGTTTTTCAACTCCGGCTTTAAACTATCTGATCTTTTGTATTACGCTTCGGCAACAACCTTGAAAGGAATGTTCACGGATACCTCTTTATGCAATTTGATCACTGCATTGTAAGAACCTACTTTTTTTACTGTATCCTTGATCACAATCGATTTACGATCTACTGTAAGACCAAGTTTTGCCAACGCTTCGGCCACCTGAATGTTACCTACAGAACCGAAAATAGAGCCTGTAGAACTTACTTTGGTTGGAATAGTAAGGGTAACACCTTCCAGTTTTGCAGCTTGTTCTTCAGCATCTTTTTTAATCTTTTCAAGCTTGTGAGCACGTTGTTTCAACTCTTCAGCCAGCATTTTCTTTACAGAAGGAGAAGCAATAACAGCTTTTCCCGTAGGAATAAGGTAATTACGTCAGTATCCTGATTTTACAGTTACGATATCGTTTTTATATCCTAAGTTTACTACGTCTTCTTTTAAAATAATTTCCATACTTATTCCTCCTTCTTTTATTTCATCATGTCAGCTACATAGGGAAGCAACGCCAGGTGGCGGGCTCTTTTTACAGCCTGTGCAATTCTACGCTGGAATTTCAAAGAGGTACCGGTGATACGACGGGGAAGGATCTTTCCCTGCTCGTTCAGGAATTTCTTTAAAAATTCAGGATCCTTATAGTCAATGTACTTGATACCGCTCTTTTTAAAACGGCAATATTTTTTCTTTTTAACGTCTACTGAAGGCGGAGTTAAATATCTGATTTCTGATTGATTCTGTGCCATGATTAATTTCCTCCTTATTGGTTGATTTTAAACTTCTTCTCTTAGCAGCATATTCAGCAGCATATTTATCCATTCTGAAAGTCAGGAAACGGATAACACACTCGTCACGACGGTAGTTAAGCTCCAGTTTGTCGATCACTGTAGGAGCAGCCTTGAACTCGATCAGCTGATAAAAACCAGCTGATTTCTTCTCAATGGGATAAGCCAGTTTTTTCAGGCCCCAGTTCTCTTCGTTGATGATCTCAGCACCCTCTTTGACGAGAATGTCTTTGAATTTTTCTACCGCTTCCTTCATCTGTGGTTCAGACAAAACGGGAGTTAAAATGAAAACGGTTTCGTATTGATTCATACTCAATTAATTAAATTAAAATATATATTTTTAAAATGCGAGTGCAAAGCTAA
>JAJPZL010000344.1 GCA_021204375.1 Bacteroides sp. | reverse complement strand
CTGTTATTTACAAAAAAACAGCAAAAACACCATGTCAGGTGGCTATATCAGCCTGAAGTTCCGCCAAAAGAGTTGCCATACTTTTCTTCAATACAGGATGAAGATAATCAGGAGCGATCTCCGCAAGAGGTTCCAATACAAATAATCGTTTATGCAAATAAGGGTGAGGAAGAGTCAGGCTATCTGCCTCAAGAATAAGATCGTCATATAAAAGAAGATCAATATCAATACTACGATCTGTATAATTACCGTCCGCCGACCTGGACACTCTTCCCATTCCGATCTCAATTTCCTGGGTTGTTCTCAAAAGTTCTTCCGGAGAGAGGGAAGCATCCACTTCAATCACTCCATTCAGGAACTCATTATCGGATACAAACCCCCAGGGAGGAGTCACATAAAAAGCAGATCGGGAAAGTATCTTCCCAATCCGCTTCTCAATATAGTGAATAGCCAACCAAAGATTTTTTTCTTTTTCACCCAGATTGGTACCCAGACCCAGAAAAATCTTTGCCATATAGTTTATTATTTATCCAAGATCAACATAGCATCTCCATAAGTACCGAAACGGTATTTCTCTTTAATAGCTACCTCATAAGCTTCCATGATCTGATCATACCCCCCAAAAGCTGCTACGATCATTAGCAGTGTAGAGAGGGGTAGATGAAAGTTTGAGATCATACTGTTAGCCACCGTAAACTCATACGGAGGAAAAATAAATTTATTGGTCCACCCTTCAAATTGTTTTAAATGCCCGTCTGTACTTACCGCACTTTCAATAGCACGCATTACCGTAGTACCCACCGCACATACATTTCTGTTGTTATCTTTTGCACGGTTCACTATTTTCACGGTCTCCTCCGTAACAAACATCTGCTCAGAGTCCATTTTATATTTGGTCAGATCTTCCACATCAATATCACGGAAGTTACCTAACCCTGCGTGCATAGTAATATAGGCAAAATCAATGCCTTTGATCTCCATTCTCTTGAGCAGTTCACGACTAAAATGAAGACTTGCCGTAGGAGCTGTGACCGCCCCTTCGTTCTTAGCAAAGATAGACTGAAAACGTTCTACGTCCTCCGGTTCTATAGGGCGGTCAATAATTGAACGTGGCAGGGGTGTCTCTCCCAGTGCATACAACGCTTTTTTAAACTCATCGTGGGGGCCATCATACAGGAAACGCAGCGTGCGTCCGCGTGAAGTGGTATTATCAATGACCTCTGCCACCATAGAGTCGTCTTCTCCGAAATAGAGTTTATTACCGATACGAATTTTACGAGCAGGGTCTACCAACACATCCCATAAACGGAGTTCTTCATTGAGTTCACGCAATAGAAATACTTCGATCCGTGCTCTGGTCTTCTCTTTATTACCATACAAACGAGCGGGGAATACTTTTGTATCATTAAAGATAAACATATCTTTATCATCAAAATACTCCAGCACATCCTTAAAAATGCGGTGCTTAATCTCACCACTATTTTTATGCAGGACCATCAACCGTGATTCATCCCTGTATTTGGCAGGATGCATCGCAATTCTCTCTTCGGGTAACTTAAATTTAAATTGTGATAGTTTCATAAACCTTTCTCTCCTATTCGTTAATCCCTTCTAATTCTTGTTGATCTAACCATTCGTTAAAGTTATCAGGCTCCATACAGTTTTCTAACTTCACTTCGCCTACCCGGGTACGAATGAGACCCGTTAAATGTGCTCCGCTCTCCAATGCTTCACCAATGTCACGTGCCAGCGCCCGGATATAAGTGCCTTTACTACAAACTACCCGGATGCGGATATCCGACAGGTTACAGTCCAGTAATTCTATTTCATCAATAACCAATACTTTAGGTCTTAATCCGACCTCTTCTCCTTTACGGGCCAGGTCATAGGCACGTTTACCATCTATTTTACAGGCAGAAAAAGCAGGTGGTATCTGCTCAATCCTTCCTTTGAAAGTAGTAAGCACCTCTTTGACCCTTTCACAGGTAATATGCTCCGTAGGATAGGTTGCATCGATCTCCTTTTCCAGATCATAAGAGGGAGTAGTGGCACCCAGACGTATATCTGCAATATATTCCTTCGTCTGATACTGGAACTCTTCAATTCTTTTGGTCGCTTTTCCGGTACAAATAATCATTACTCCTGTAGCAAGTGGGTCCAATGTACCGGCATGGCCTACCTTTAGCTTCTTTACTTTTAGTGTTCTGCATAAAACCCGTCTTACCCGGGCTACCACATCAAAAGAGGTCCAGGTAAGAGGTTTATTCAGGTATAGTATCTCTCCTTCCTTAAAATTCATCCGGTATCAATGTATCAGTGACAATATAATTGTTGTTATACCGGCAATAGTACAATAGACGGCAAACCAGATCAGTTTTCCCCTCTTTACAATACCGATCATCCACTTGCAGGCAATACAACCGGAGACAAAAGCAGCCACGAACCCGATTATCAGGGAAAGAGCAGGTATTCCTGACTCAGCAGGAGAAAAACCTCCTTTCATCAGATCCAGTAAAGCTTCTCCTAAAATAGGAATCAGCACCATCAGGAAAGAGAACTGAGCCATATTTTCTTTTTTATTTCCTAATAACAAGCCTGTCGCAATAGTAGTACCCGAGCGGGAAAGCCCCGGTAATACGGCACAAGCCTGAGATATACCTATAATAAAGGCATCCCTCATAGATATCTTTTCTTTCTGACGAGGTTTGGCGTAATAGGAGAAAGTCAGTAAAGCAGCCGTAACCAGCAACATACAACCTATCAGGGTAAGTTCTCCTACAAATAATGTTTCCACATAATCCTTCAGAAAAAAATCGACGATAGCAATAGGGATCATCGAAACAAAGATATTGACTACATAGCGAGTCTCGTCATTCCACTGAAATTTAAAGAAACCTTTCACCAGCCACTCTATCTCTTTCCACAATATAACAATCGTACTCAGTACGGTAGCCGCATGTACAGCAATTGCAAAAGTCAGATTTGAATCTCCTTCCAGCCCAAAAAGAGCTTCTCCGATTGTCAGATGCCCGCTGCTACTTACCGGCAGATATTCAGTAAAGCCCTGTATCAGGCCCAATACTAATGCTTCAAACCACTCCATATGTTACTTTTGTTCGTGGTTAACTTTAGGCTTACGCAAGACACCGTATATCATAAAGATAAATCCAAAAAAACAAACAGCAGGTGCCACTTTAATACGACGTACACTAAAAATATCCGGATTAAAAGCCGTATCAGTCGATCCCGGACCACTTATGAGGATAAAACCAATGATCACTATTACCATACCAGCTCCTATCAACAGGAAATTGGTTTTATCAAAGACAAACTTGTTTCGTTCTACCTCCGGAAAGGAATTGTTTTTTGTCATATCTGAATAACTATTGTTATTAAATATAATAGAGCGTACCCGCTTTCATTCTTAAATACTTATTAACTGAGAACCAGGCGCACAAGAACGTAATGATAATACCAAAAAGTAATACGGTAAGCACTACCATCACCATCACATCCGGAGTAATGATACGGATCAGTTCCGGTTCATATTTTACCAGCCAGTAGGCTCCCGCCATTAAAAGGCCGTCTGCCATAAACGCTGCCAGGATACCACACCACACATTGCGCACCAGAAAAGGTTTTCGAATGAATCCCCATCCGGCTCCTACCAGTTTCATCGTATTGATCAGAAAACGTTTGGAGTAGATAGTCAGCCTGATCGTATTATTGATCAATGCGAACGAAATAACCGACAAGACTACTGCCAATCCTAAAAGGAACAGGCTGATAGTACGAATATTTTCATTCACGGCATCTATTAACTCTTTCTGATAAAGAATATCCTGTATATCGGATCCCTCTCTTATACTCTTCTCAATAGTGGCAATACTGTCAGAATTGGCATAAGCAGAATGAAGCTTTATTTCCAGTGAAGCAGTAAAAGGATTATATCCCAAAAACTCTTCCGGGTCCGTGCCCATCGCTTCAGCATGTTCTTTGAGAGCCTGCCCCTTAGATATATAAATGGATTCTTTTACATAAGGTTCAGCATCCAGTTTTTTTTGCAGCCGAAGAATATCGTTCTCTTTCATATCATCGCTGATAAGCACTGAAAAAGTAATATTTTCTTTCACAAAATCAGAAAGATTTCCGGCAGTGAGGACAATGAAAATAACCAGTCCCAGTAATAGCAGCACAAGCATAGCACTGATACAAGAGATGATAAACTGCATATCAAACCAGGAGGCCGAATGTCTGGTGCTCTTACTCATCCCGTTTTTTCCTGAATATATAGATTATAGAACTACTTTTCTCTCTTTTTCCCAGTGTATGGAACCAGGCTTTTGTTCCGGTTACCATACCTCTTATAAAAGCAAAACGACTGCCGCGAAACTTTTCACTCAACAGAGAGATATAAAAAGCATCAAAGGGTATCGCATATTTCTCTGCCAGTATAAAGTTGTGTTTAGCTCCAAAACGCTGAACAGTATCCGGAGTAAAATGCCATATATGCCTAGGAACATCATAAGCAGCCCAATCCTCTTTATATTTATCCGCATCATAAGAAGCACGATTGGGAAGAGCCAGTACCAGAATTCCCCGTTCCCCCAACAGATCGTAGTATTTTTGCCAGGCTCCGTCCAGATCATGGATATGCTCCATGACATGCCACAGGGTAATTACATCCAGAGACCCAGGTCGGATAGTTGTCCTCTCTATATCCTCTTCCAGCGAAAGCCCGAAATGATCTGTTGCAAACTGACGGGCAGCTTCACTTTTTTCCACCGCTTCTACTTTCCAGCCACGTCTTTCCATCTCGTTAGCGAAGTAACCGGTACCGGCACCTACATCCAGTAAATACCCCTTTTTCAGAGAAGATGTACGCTCTATCAAAGCTGCTTTACGCCGCAACATATAGGAGCGTACCCAGTGATAAAGAGTATTCGCTACTCCTTTGCGAGTATTTGTATGGGAGATATAATCCGGGGTTTCGTAATAAGCTCCGATCTCTGATTCGGAAGGAACATTCTGGGTAAAAGTGAATTTACAATCCTGACAGCTAAAGAGGTCGTAAGACTCTCCTGAACAGTAATGATCTGTACATACAAGCGATTTTTTTATTTCGCTGTTTTTACAAAGGGGACAATATTGTATCGTTACTTTACCCATTAATTGTTGACAAAAAGAGAAATGTACTCAGACATCCGAGCACATTTCATCCAAATTTGGTACAAAATAACTAATAAATTAGTTATTAACAGGTTTTATTTAAACACTTTTAATAATATAG
>JAJPZL010000142.1 GCA_021204375.1 Bacteroides sp. | reverse complement strand
GTCTTTGTTTATTCATCCATCCTTAGGTATAACTTCCAGGATAAAGCTATCTATCTGCAGGATTTGTAATTAGTTTAAAGCTCAGAGGAAAAATGGGGAATTAAAAAAGCGTGGACCTAATTATTAAAAGTAATTTCCTGGTATCCACAAAACTAAAGAGTCAACAATAATTAATAGCTCACGCTTATTCTTACTATTTTTCAGGGTAGTCTATATACAACTCTTACAAACAGTTTGTTGGTATTCCGACTCTATATCCTTATTACTCGGAGGATTCGGGAAATCAGGAACCATAGTACAATGTATAAGCAGACTCCATCTATATCGTTACTGAACTATTCCTTTCAGTTTCCTTGCAAAGATAGAAAATTATTCCAGATCAGGAAAATTTTTTAGAAAAAATATTCCCTGTTATTTAATAAAGCTGAAAAAAAGACAAGGAATTTTATACATCCTATTTTATCTCTGTGAATATATTTCTAAGTTCCAGGATATACTCTGGAACTTAGAAAGACAAAACCTACCAATCATTCTATAATAGTACAGGTCTCTTTGATGGTTTTTCTTTTTGAGGGTACCGGTTCCGTAGAATCCGGATAGCCGACAGGAAGAATAACCACCGGTTCTGTCTGCTTCGCCAAACCCAGTATCTCTTTGCAAAGAACCGGGTCAAAATTACAGACCCAACAGGTTCCCAGACCCTGTTCCGTAACAGCCAGGCATATATGTTCAACAGCAATGGCTATATCAATATCTCCATGCTCTTTTCCATCTCCGGCTCTTTTCCAGGATTGGTTGATATCCATGCAGGCCACTATATAGAGGGGAGCTTTTTTAAACCATTCCCTCGGGTAACATTTTATAAGTTCCTTTTTGACCTCTTCCTGCGTTATAATGATAAAGTGCCAGGGCTGGTAATTAACGGCAGAGGGTGCCAGACGGGCACATTCCAGTACATATTCTATTTTCTCTTTTTCTACAGGACGATCTTCATAGTTTCGAACGGATCTTCTTTTCCGGATAAGTTCAAGGAGTGTCATACGTGTATAGTTAAATAGTGAAACACAAATATAAACAAACTTCCATATCAGGGTTTAATAAACCGGGAGTTTTGTATCTCTTCATTAAACAAAACCGCTGTATTGATCAGTGCCAGGTGAGAATAAGCTTGCGGGAAATTCCCCAATTGTCGTTTGGTAGTAAAGTCCAGGTCTTCACTGAATATTCGCAGATGATTAGAGTAAGAAACTAATTCTTCGAATATTTTTAAAGCTTCTTCTTTTTCGCCGATCACAAAGAGGGCCCGTACCAACCAGAAGGTACATATAGTAAAGGAAGAGGAAGGGAGCCCGAAATCATCATGGATCTTGTATCTATACATAAGCCCGTTGTGGAAAAGATCCTTTTTGATCCGGTATACTGTTTTAATAAAAAGGGGATTATTATGTCTGATAAAACCATAGTACTCCATTAATAACAGGGAAGAGTCAGTATCTGTACCTCCGTAATACTGAGTAAAACTCTTTATCTCCGGATTCCATCCTTTGGTCATTATCTCCTCTTTAATAAGCTTTACCTCGCTTTTTCATTTATTTTCGTAATGTTTGATCCTCAAAATTTTAGCTATTTTTATAGCCCTGTCCAGGGCTACCCAGCACATAACTTTGGAAAATACATAGTGGTTCTCTTTAGAGCGAAACTCCCAGATACTTTGGTTAGGGTCTCTCCAGTCTGCTATTACTGTTTTGATAATACTTTTTACGATCTCCCACATGCTCTCTATCTCATCCAGTGAGCCCTGGAAATGATAATAATAGCGATAGAATACATCCATCAGATATCCCAGAGAATCGTTCTGTTGTTGAGTATAAGCAGCATTGCCGATCCGTACTGGCCTGGAATTTTCATATCCCGCTAGATTAGGAAGTATCTCTTCCCGGAGTACTCTCTTCCCGTTAATGCCATACATTATCTGGAAAGAGTCTGATTTTGAACGTAAAACGCTTTTTACAAATCCGATATATCATTCGGCCGCTTCCCGGTGCCCCATTTTCAGGAGGGTCTCAATAGACATCGAAGCATCCCTTAACCAGCAAAACCGGTAATCCCAGTTCCGTACTTCCCCGATCGTCTCCGGGATACTAGTGGTAAGTGCTGCCAGTACCGCACCTGTTTCCTGATAGGACATTAATTTTAATATAAGCAGGCTTCGGGATATCCATTCATTGTATCTCATAAATTTCTGGAGCGGTTATCCCAGTTCAGCCAGTATACTTTAGTACGCTGATATTCCAGATAGATCCTTTTTATATCTATTTTTACCAGTTTCTGGCTATAGGCCAGAAGCATATATTCATCTTTTTCCAAGGCGATCTCCCGGCTTTGTAATATATCGTCAAATTGAAAACTGGAATAGAGATAAATACTATCCCGCATATTTTCTACCGAGTTGGTCCGGATATAATCCGGATATTTTATGTGTTCCACCTGCTCACGTGCATAGTTAAGGATCGGATTGTAATGAATACGTAGTTTAGGTTTCCCTTCCAGTAGCCGGATATACCGATGTACCTCCGGAGGCGTATAGTAGCCATCGTCAGCAGTGTGATAACGGAGCATAAAATCCAATATCTCAAAAGAATTGTTCAGGGATCTGTAAGTGGTACATAGTATATTGGTCCCTGTAAGATATTTCTGGGTAATTTCATAATCACTGCCTGCCTCAATGGTAAAATTTCCTCCCGCTTTTTTATCTAACAGACGTGAAAAGACCGAAGGTGAGTCAAAATTAGGAAAACAAAGCCAGTCAATGCTGCCTTCTTTGGAAATAAGAGCGGCTGTTTTACAATTCCCTATAACGCCGTAATCCAGATTCTTCATATATAGTGTATAAAAATAGTATAATTTGGAATATCCCCGGGTAGCTGCTCTCTAAACAAACCACCCGTACCGATTGTTATTTTAGTATACCGGGATCTACCGGAATACTACCGTAAATGACTCTGATGATTAAATAAAGAACTTCTCATGAAACTGATAATTGTAGCGAACCGTTTACCCGTAAAAATAGTAGAAGAGAGCGGTACTTATGAAATAACCCGTAGTAACGGTGGACTGGCCACCGGACTTGATTCCCTCACCATGAGCGGAGAAAAACACTGGGTCGGATGGCCCGGCATGTACATAGAAGATGAAGAACAGCGGAAAAAATTGATAACCAGTTAGACGAGCTGGCGTTCCATCCTGTCTATCTTACTCCGGAGCAGATCGAGAACTATTATGAAGGATATAGTAACAGTATCCTCTGGCCCCTTTGCCATTATTTCTCTACCTTTATGCATTATGAATATAAATACTGGGAGGCTTATCAGCAGGTAAACGGTCTCTTTTGTAAGGCTGTTATACAAATTACAGAGCCGGAAGATATTATATGGGTACAGGATTATCAGCTTATACTTTTGCCGGGTATGATCCGGAAAAAGATCTTTGATGTCAGTATCGGATATTTTCTTCATATCCCTTTTCCCTCCTATGAACTATTCCGTGCCCTTCCTGAGCGTGCCGATCTGCTAAATGGTATTTTGGGAGCTGACCTGGTAGCCTTTCATACCCATAGTTATATGCGGCATTTCATCAGTACCGTTTACCGGGTGCTTAATCTGGATTGTACATTGGATGAGATCCAGTTGGATCGTCGGGTGGTAGATGTGGATGCTATCCCTATGGAAATTAATTACAAGCTCTATTACGATGCTATTCTTAATCCCGTGATCCGGGAAAATGCAGAAGAATTTAAAGAAAGTTTCAGAGAGAACAAGCTGATCATTTCGGTAGACCGGTTAGATTACAGCAAAGGGATATTGATCCGTCTCCAGGCTTTCGAATGTTTCCTGGAGCATCATTCTGAATATCAGGAGAAGGTCTCTTTAGTGATGATCGTTTCTCCTTCCCGGGATAAAGTAGAAAATTATGCAGATCTGAAAACCGAGATAGACCAGGCAGTAGGAGCTATTAACGGGAAATATGCTACATTAGAATGGGTACCGGTACACTATTTCTATCGTTCTTTCTCTTTTGAAGAGGTAGCTGCCCTTTATCATATTGCCGATATTGCATTAGTCACTCCCCTCAGGGATGACATGAATCTCGTAGCCAAAGAGTTCCTGGCAGCTAAAAGAGATTCTCCGGGAGTACTCATCCTCAGCGAAATGGCAGGTGCCGCTATTGAACTTTCTGAAGCTCTTATCGTAAATCCTACCGATATACAGGAGATCGAGGACGCATTGGTCAAAGCCCTTGAGATGCCTGAGAAGGAGCAGCTTGAAACGTTGAAAGAGATGCGGGAGATAATTTCTACCCAGACCGTAGAACAATGGGCCAATGATTTTATAGAAGAACTAAAAGGGATAAAACTCCGGAATGATGAGTTACAGCAGAAAATTGTAGAGAGAACTAATTTTACCCATATTAAAGCGCTGTATGACAGTAGCTATAAAAGACTTATTCTATTGGATTATGACGGTACCCTGGTACCTTTCCGGAACGATGCACGGAAAGCATATCCTACCCCCCCCAACTGATAACACTTTTACATGCACTTGCAGATGATCCCCGTAATTATGTGGTTATTAGTAGCGGACGGGATAAAGTAACCCTGGATGCCTGGTTAGGAGAATTACTGGTTGGCATGGCTGCTGAACACGGAGCCTTTTATAAAGAGAAATGAGAGTGGCATGCAAATGGAGAAGAGATGCACTGGGATGAAGAGATACTCCGCATTATGAAACACATGGTGAAGAAAACACCGGGTTCCAAGCTAGAAATTAAAAAACAGCCGTGGTCTGGCATTACAGGAAGGTAGATGTCTGGTTGGCAGAACTTCGGGTCAACCAGTTACTGAACGCCCTGATCGCTCCCTGTGCCCGCCTGAACCTGACCGTCATGAAAGGGAATAAAATTATTGAAGTAAAAGCTTCCGATTATAGTAAAGGTGCAGAAGCTATACGGCTGATAGGAAAAGAAAATTATGACTTTATCATGGCTATCGGAGATGATACTACCGATGAGGAGATGTTCCAGACCCTTCCCAAAGAGAGTATTACCATAAAAGTGGGTAAGAATACAAATGCTGCTATGTATAATATACCCACTCAGACACAGACGATCGTTTTCCTGAATGATCTTATTAAAGAAGAGCCGGTTCCAGAAGCCGGGAAGCATACCTGAACAAAGAGCTGAAATCTAATCAGAACTCATCTTATTTTCCCTGTAAAGACCGTTACAGAGAGATATAA
>JAJPZL010000356.1 GCA_021204375.1 Bacteroides sp. | reverse complement strand
GCTTGGGACTCAAAGTAATTTATAGAAGAAATAAAAGAGTTATCAGCACTGATTAAAGCATTATGAGGTGAAATATTATAACCTAATATAGCACTTAGCCCTTGTAGACCGTAGTTAATTAGAAATAAATCTCCAAAGGCTCTTGATTGCTATAGATGATGGAGCTCATGGGAGTAAAGTGTAGATAGGGTGGAATTTCCTATTACTGCGTGCGCACCAAATCCGCTGGCTAAAGCTCTATCAATACCGGGAGGAGCATATTCATCTATTAATCCTCCCCTATGATTTAATGAGAGTTCTTTCCAATCAAAGTCAGTCTGTCCATTGAATATCGAATTCAATAGTCCAAATCCATGTAAAGCCATATTGCCTATATTGTTTTGCCATTGTAATAATTTCCTCGGTTACCTAATGTAAAGTTTATAGGGCCTATTCCTAATGTAACTTTTGAAAAAATATTTCTATTAGCTGCCCAGTTTTGAGTAATAGAACCACTTGTCGTACCAATCATTTGATAACCTAATTTTCTACCAAATTTTGCTAATGAATTTGTTGACCCAAATCCTTTTACCATTCCAAAACCGCCAGTTGCTCTCCAAAGTCCTGTAGCTGCTCCTCCAAGCCCTGCTTTCCAGGCGCCATCCCAACCTCCTCCAGAAAGACTATTTAGTCCTATATTTATAGAGGCACTATTTACAGTTGTACTTGTGATGCCGAAGGCATGAGAAGACATCGTAAGAGTTTTAGAAGCTACTCCATTAAGAGGAGAAGTCACCACTGCATTAGTCATTATTCCCGTCGCCCCAATCGCCGCCGAGAACTGCGCTCCGACAGCTGCTCCAACAAAAGCTCCTGCAATAGCTCCTCCCCATGATCCGGAACTCCAGTTCCAGAATGCTGCTGTACCCGATTGGAAAGAGGCTCCGGCGTATGCACCAACCGCAGCACCGACTGCAATGGGTACAAACCAAGCGATTTCTCCGCTGGGGTCGGTATAGGCAGTGGGACGGTTCATACAATAAATATAGCGGTTATAAGCTTGACTATAATCGGGTGCCTGTATATAAGGGTCGGGGCTCAGGAACCGCAGGGTTAAGGGATCGAAAAGACGGGCGTTCATATTGATCAACTTAAACCAGGGAAGATGTTCGTGGCCGGTGTAGCCACGTCCCAGGAAGAGTTCGGGTTCCTGGCCTTCTTCATAAGGTGACATCAGGACTGGGTCATTTAGTTCTCCCCAGGGCCTGTACTCATAAAAACGGTTGTTAGAAGAACCATCTTTTTCCATAACTTCCTTAATGCTGCTCGCATAGTCTCTCTAGATATAATAAAGGGTCCATTTATTGTTTTCTTTTACATATACGGCTGAAGCATTATAATAGTCGCCTCCCAGATATAACTTTTCTTTAGTCCCTTTGGAAGTTTCATCTATTTCGTACTGGCCTGCCAGATAATAACGGGTAAGTTGCCGGATATTACTGTTGTATAAGGTAAAGCGGGTACAGTTGTAGGAGCCATTATAAATCCACTCTCCTTTGTAATTGCCTTCAGTGATTTGTAAAGGACGGCGATAGGCACTGTAACTGATTTGTTGGTTTTTTAAGGCAGGTGTTTCACTGGCTATATTTAATTGGGTTAACCTGTATTTATCAGTGCCATTATATTTATAAGTTCCTATATGAGTTCTACTGGTTGGATTTCCAAATTTATCATATGTCATATCTCGATAAGCATTATCATAATCAAAATCGTCGCCACTGGTGTCAAGGGCTGCATAACGATACAATGCCTGGGTATATCTATCGTAGTAAAAAACAGATTGATATTTACTATTTCCTCTTCTATGATTTTGGATCTTACCGGGATTATTGTACGTATGGTTTGTAATGGGATTATCAATTTGTAAATTTGTTGTAATCCGGTTTACAAAACTTCCATAGTTATATTTGTAATTTCTAATCCCAACTCCATCTTCTACAGTGGTTATTTGTCCACGGCTATCTTCTGATATCCTTTTCCAGATAGGAGAGCCTTCTACTGTAACCGATACCAGCCATCCGTTGGTATAATTATAGTGTTCAGTAGTTTGGAAACCCGAATGTAAAGTATAGAATATAGATGAAATATTACCGTTGGCATAGGCATATTTCTTTTCAATCCATTTTCCATCTGTATGAGTGTCTTTTTGAGTATGCAGTCTCTCCAATGCATCATAGGTATAAGTAACTGTATAATTCTCATTTAATTCGGAAAGCAATCTGCCATAGGTGTCGTACTGGTAGGTAACAGTCATGCCCGGTACTGTTTTTTCTGCAACTTTCCGTATTTATCGTATGTGTAGGTAATGGTCTCTCCTTTGGCATTTTTTTCTGTTGCTATATTTCCCCATTGATCGTATGTGTAAGTGGTGAGTCCCAGAGAAGGATTGTTTACAGTGATTTGCCGTCCATAACTGTCATAAGTAAAGGAGATAGAGTTTCCTCCCGTTACTTTGATTTGGGTGGGTTGTCCATCCGGCCGTAGGTAGTAAATAACCTCTCCGTTATGATCACTGCTTCTGGTTAACCTACCTGCTGCATCGTACGTTTTAGTAATAGTTATATCATCTACTTTAGAGGTCACTGAATTTCCCTGGTATTGATAAGTATCAGTCCTATTTGTTCTTAACTTTGAACTACTTTGTTCCAGGCGCCCGAATTTATCTCTTGTATGAGTCATATACAGATTTTCAAAGTTATTATCTGTATAAGGATGATAGGTCAGGGTACGATCTGATTCGGGTTGATATACTTCATTGACATTCATCCGGGTACCGTCAAAACGGATCGTGGTTTTTTTGGATTCTATACCATATTTATCGTAATAATTAATCTGAGTAGGCTTTCCTGTTTGGTTATGGGTTACTTTATAAACAGCGAGTTCACTACCTCCAGGGAGTAAGATACTGTAATCCCTCTCTATAGAAATGGTTTCTATAGTGCCGTCGGGATATCGAATCTCTTTAAGGCGATCTATCGGATTATATTCGTAACGGGTAATATTTCCCAGATAATCTGTAGAGGTAGAGAGTTGTCCCAATGTATTGTAACTGCTTTTAGCTATAAGTCCTGTGGGATCGGTAGTTGAAAGAAGGTAACGTCCGTTTGTTGAATATTCGTAAGTTATTTTTAACTCATCTGTACTGTTGTAATTTATTGTACTCTCTTCTTTGATGTGACCAAACTCATCGTATCTGAATTTCTTTGTCAGTACTTTATTGGAGGTTGTGCCTGAATAAAGTACCGTCTGTTCTAACCGGTTATCGGATGAGTAAGTGTTAGTGGTACGTTCCAGCCAGCTGCTACCCCCACTCTCTTTTTTTACATCTATTGTGAGAGGTAAGCCCAATATCCATTTTCCTCCTGTGGTAATATGCCGAAGGGTACTGGTTGTTGTTTCAGTGAGATCATTCCTATATATCTTTTTAACGGTTTTGGGAATACCGTATTCGTAATTACTATATTCGGTCGTCTGGGTGATACCTTTCAGGTAATCTGTGAGGGTAGCCTTTTCCGCCTGAAGCTGGAAGCGTTTGCCGGTAAGCTGGGTAAAGCGGTTGGTATAATTGGTTTGTGACATCAAGCTACTATCTTTGGTGGTCAGTTTTTCCTGAGTTACTTCCGGGGTATACCAGGTTGTATTTACACGGCTGGTGGTATGAGTAATATACTTCCTGTCTGTTTTTGTAATTTCTGTGAAACCCATAAACCCGTTGCCTTGTAAATGAATTTTTCCGCCTTTATATTTATAAGAGACATTCTCATTGCCGGCTGTAACACTTTTTACAACGGACAATGGACCTATGTAATCTGCCAAAGGATAGGTGGAATTGTTTTCCTTTTCGTAGATACCGTTTTCTATAAGATAAGCATATTCTACCGATATTTTTTTATCGAAGCCATCGGCAAAGGATTTAATTCTTCCGTATTCAGGTGGGTATTTTCCTGTTCTGGAAATACGTCGCCATGTTATACTGGTGTTGAGTGTACGGAGCCCGTATCCATATTGCAGAAACTCACTTCTATTGCTCCCTATAAAATCTCCTACTACTATATGATAGGCTTTGGGGGAATAGGTGGAATTTGTATTTTCCATTTTATAAGCCACTTTCAAGGTATTATCTTTGAAAGTACACCAGTAAGAAGTAGAGGATTTAAAAGTGGAACCGCTATAATTAGCATAACTTATCAAAACATCACTCTTTCTGTCTCCATTCAGATCGTGTACTAAACAAGTATAATAGGGATCATCTTTATCAGTATTTGTTCTGTCAATAGCATCTATACCAGATAAGTAGTAAGCGTGAAGCCTTTATTCCCGTTATTGAGGGCTATTTTCCAGATAGAAGAATTCTCCTGATTAAAAATAATATCAGGTAACCCATCTCCATTAAAATCTCCTATTTCAAAGGCGGCGCATTTACCGTTGAAGGAGGTGCCAGTAGTAGTTTTAGTTTCGTTAAAGGAGTTTCCTAAGGCTTCTCCCTGATTCCAGTATATTTTATATCCGCTTTGATGGGCAATAAGTATATCAATAAGTCCGTCTCCATTAAAATCGGCAATTTCCATTTTTTCCGGTTTACTGGGGAGACTTGCAGAGAAATTGACGTACGAAGGCGAAGTTAGATTATTATTTGAATCTACTCCAATAGTGATAATTTTGCCTGGGTAAATACCGGATTTTGCTCCCTTTTCCAAATAGATAAATTTATCCCGGGAATCATTGGTGAAATCTCCTAAAGCAGTAAGGGGCATTTCAGAAGAGGCTTCCAGATTATATCCAAAAGAATAGTACCCTGTACTTGTCGCGAGGAGATAAAATCCGATTTGACTAAGCGTGTTTAATTTTTGAAATACAGGAAAAATTAACCATTGCCGGGAAGTTCCGTTTAGCCTCATTGCCACATTCGAGCTAACATAGGATTTGAAATTTTTATCTAAATCAATATCTGCCGGTAAAAGATAGGTTGCTTTTAGGGTATTAATCCATTGATTATGATTTGGGGTTATAATCCATTGGTCGACATTCCACTCTGTACCATACACCTGTACCATTTTATAATAATATGTTGTATTTCCAACTTTTTGTTCATAGGGAAAAATACCAATTAAGTCAGAAATGCCGTCACCATCTATATCGGCTGCTATATAAACTTGTTCTGCAAAATTTTTATGAGGACTTTGGGTAACAGACCGATCGTAAGTGGCTGGTAAATAGTCTGCAAAATCTTTATTCCATTCAAAAAGTGTATTAGAGGAGAATAATCCATCAGCTCCATAT
>JAJPZL010000392.1 GCA_021204375.1 Bacteroides sp. | reverse complement strand
GCTATTTTTACAAATCTTAATATCGTGTTTTCCATTTATAACAAAAAACATAAAGTCTGCTTATTGGTAGATTAGCAGACTTTACTGAATAACAATAAAAAATAAGACCGGGTTTTGAATAAACCCGGAATATAAGTGGTTTGTAATAGCATGGTTACAGTAGATCAGTATGTATATTTTGCTACTGTATTTTCTGTGATTAGTAGTTACAAAGATGCAAATTTTTCAGCTTTATACGTTGTAAAGTCTTTGCATCTTTGTAACCGTTTATCTATTTATTATTAATAACCCGGATTCTGATACTCTTTTTTCTCAGCCTCGGATATTGTCATGGCATCCAGTTGCCCCTGAGGGATCGGACGTAGATAATGATAAGGTTGAATGGTCCGTGTTACGGTTATGGGTGTGTGATTTCCCTTTTTATCTCCACAAATTACATAGGTTCCTGCCAGTTCAGCCCATTTTTGGGTACGAACCAGGTCAAGCCAGCGGTATCCTTCACCATAATATTCACGGGAACGTTCTTCCAGAATGTAATAATATCAATATCAGCCGGAGTAGCAGCTACTATAGCAGCACTGTGGTCTACAATTTTTTCAGAATTACCGTTATTATCCCAACGCCATTTTCCGGCACGGGCACGAAGTACATTGATCAACTCCCTTGCACTGTAACCGGATTGAGGTGTGGCACCCATTACAACAGCTTCGGCAGCGATCAGGTATAATTCAGAGAACTTGGCAATATTCCAGGGACGGGTAAGTGCTGCATTGGGTTGTCCCAAACCTGAACCATTGTCCGTACGATACGTTCCGATCTTCCAGAGTTCCGGATATACAATACGGCTGATCCCGTATGGTCCAACCACCCAATCGGCTCTGCCGGGTAAGGTTCCGGCACCAATATTACTATTTCCTGAACCAGAACCATAATCTATAGGAGTGGCTGGTTCCTCATCCAGGAAAGTAAGGATCGCATCTCCGTTGCGTACCGGTAATCCGTTGGTATTGTATAATATTTCATCAGCAATTCCCGCTTTTACCCAGTTACCCCGGTAAGTAGTAACAAATGTACCATCGTAACGGGAGTCGTTCGTTTTATCAGCAAATGTTCCGGTTATGGCATCAATCGTAGGAGCCATACGTGTCCAGGGACGTCCTCCCCACTGTGCGGCTTCCCAGTCTACAGAGGTAACATCATAAGTACTACCATTGAAAGAACTTCTTATTTCCGTATAATTCCAGGTCGCGAACCAGGAAGCAAAACTTTCGGGTGCACCTCCGTCACTATAGGATAAGCTGGCCTGGTTATAGTATTCATCTTCACAATGATCGCTGTATAGTACAATTTCGCTGTTACGATCGTTACTGCCCAGGTTCACATCATAAAAAGTGGGTTGCAACCCGAAAGGGCCCGGGTTGTTTATAGCCTGAATAGATATGTCATAAGCCTGTTGGAAATACCAGGCTGCAGTCTGACCGTCAGGGTCGGTACGTGGTGTCTCCGGGTAAGTAGGAATGTTACCCGGGTTCTGTAACCACCAGCCATAAGTAAGGTAAGCTTTTACCAGGAAAAGCCGTGCGGCAGTTTTGGTTACCTCACCTGTAACACGCCCTGTTTCAGGTAGATCATTTACGGCTGTTTTCAGATCAGGAAAAAATAGCTCTGGTATAGACTTCCGGTACAGTGTTGCGTATGGATTCGCGGGAAGGAGTGATGTTGAACATTAACTCTCCCGAACCCAGATCCAGCGGTACCCCACCAAAGTTCTGTACCAGCATAAAATAATCCCAGGCACGGAAAAAACGAGCTTCTGCCACTAACGCTTCTGTTAAATTTACTGCCGCGGCATTTTCAATAATACCACTTGCCGTATTGATATTTGAATAGGCAGCATTCCATAAAGCGTCTGAACGGCTGCTTGTGGGAGTCAGGGAACCCATTCCCGACATATCCGTATCGTGAAAATTATTATCTGCACTTTGGGCATAGGTAGATTCGTCCGTACCATTCTGACTGGCTACATAATAATACTGTCCGAAAATATAGCGGGTATGTGCATAAAGAGAAGTCAAACCTCCCAAAACTCCCTCTTCCGTCTGAAAATATCCCGGCTCGTAAACATAGCGTGGTGTCTCATCCAGTAAATCACCGCATGCTGTAAGCAGTAATGATAACATTACTATTCCTGATACAATTGATTTAATATTTTTCATATACTTGTTTCTTATTTTTAATGATTAAAACGATAGGTTCAATCCGAAAATAAAATTACGTGTCGAAGATGCATTCGTACCCACTGTCAGCATAGTTGATGCATTGTAAGGCAAGCTCGTTGTAATAGCTGAATTCTCGTCACCATAAGAGTTGGTTACCGGATCTAAACCGGTTTCTTTATTAAAAGGTGAAAAGAGAACGAAAGCGTTCTGAAGAGTAAAATACAAACGTGCTTTGCCTACTCCCTGTTCATTGATCCATCTCATATTGTCAAAGTTATATCCTAATGTAATAGAACCTACTTTAAAGTATGAGGCATCGAAATATCCCAGCATACTACCATATTTGGGATTGTCACCGGTCAGGGCTCCGCCTGGTTTGGGATATTTTGCTCCTGTATTTTCGGGTGTCCAGTAATCGACTTTCACATTTCCGCATCTTCCGGTAAGCATATTCAGGTAACCGTTAGATGCATGCAGCGAACTTACCAGGAGTCCTCCATGCTGGAATGTACCGATAACATTTAAATCCCAGCCTTTGTAGGCAATCCGTGTGCTAAACCCATCCTGCCATTTGGGGTCTGCATTCATAATCTATTTATCTTCGGCACCGATTCTTCTGACAGGTACACCGTTCTCATCGTATTCTCCGGCGTATTTTACTTTGATCATACCTATATTGCTTCCCTCCGGTTCCAGAATATCAAAATAATGGTCATTTTCCTGCCACAATCCTATTTTTTTATAATCGTAAACAGAGTTTATCGAATGACCTACAAACCAGGCATTTGATGCGTCACGTTCCTGGCCGGTAGCCAGTTCGGTGATCTTATTGCGGTTAGCATACAGGTTAATACCCATATCCCATGTCCAGCCGTTCACATTATCAAGAATGGTACCATTGATGGAGAATTCCACACCTGTATTCTTCACTTTACCTATATTAGCATAATAACCGCCCACACCTGCAGAAGAGGGAAGGTTTACCCATTGGATCACATCGTTTGTAATACCGGTATACCATTCAAGGGTTCCCGACAAACGGTGGTTCAATACGGAGAAATCCAAACCAACGTTCCAGGTTCTGGAAAATTCTCAACCCAGGTCTTTATTAGGTGTTTCAGAAACATAATAACCGGTAGACATCTGGCTGCCGAAGTTATACGGACGAATTCCCAGACGGCCTTGTGTTGCGTATGGACGTACCGCCTGATTAGAGGTAACTCCCCATCCTGCACGAAGTTTCAACTCATCCAGCCACTCGCCGGTGTTTTCCATAAAGTTTTCTCTGGCAATATTCCATCCGCCGGAAAATGCAGCGTAGTCAATCCATTTATGTCCCGGAGCCAGGCGCGAAGAGCCATCACGGCGGTAGGATGCAAGAAGCATATAGCGGCTGTCATAGTCATACATACCACGAACCATATAAGATTTTAAACCTGTTACCTCATAGTGCTGATTATTGGGGTTTACCGTAATTTTATCAGCAGGCGCCTGTCCGAGGTTCCAGAACTAAAAATGATCGGACGGGATATCGGTTGCCGTAACATAAGAACGGTCGTAATGAGTCTGTTCTGCAGCATACAAGGCATTGGCAGTAATATGGTGTTTGTTAAAGAATCTTTCGTAAGTTATGAGGTTCTCAACAGTCCAGTTTGTAGTGAGCGATTTATCAAGCGAAGCTGAAGAGGCTGCTGTAGAGGTATCACTGAAAACTCCCATTCCCGTATAAGTTCCCCGGTCTATGGAGCGTACATTCAGACCCAGCGTAACACGATAACTCAATCCCTCTACACCTGGTATCTTTACTTCTCCGAAAACCGAATTGTAAGAACCCATACCCCGTTGTTTATCTGCCCATTTATCATCTAATGCCTTTACAGCATCTCTAGAATAGGCCAAATAGTTTTAGGCTATGGATCTGACAACTGTCTTCCAGCTTCCATCTTTATTCCAGAGGTCAATTAGCGGAGAAAGCGCCAGGGAATTATACATATCCAGGTTTTGTCCGTTAGTTACATTATAATTATTATTAGTAGTAAGACCAAAACGCAGATATTTGCCGATCTGCTGGTCTAAACTTGCCCGTAATGTAATACGGGAATAATCCTGGTCAGGCAATAATGATTCGTCTTTTACATATCCCATACCAAAATTATAACTACTTTTGTCCGTGCCTCCGGTAATGCCTACATTGTGATTCATGGTCACAGCATTACTAAACATCAGATCCTGCCAATCGGTATTTACACCGAGCCGTTCGTTACTACCCATAGTTGGTAATACCTCTCCATTCTCTAGCACTTCTGCATACATGCCTGCATCTTTGCGCAGTTGGTATAATTCATCGCCATTCATCATCGGACACCTTGAATAAAGTGTCTTAAATCCCAGGTATCCATCATAGGTTACTTTTGCTTTCTGTCCTTTAGAACCTTTGTTGGTTGTTACAATGATAACCCCGTTGGCACCGCGGGAACCATAAATAGAGGTTGCCGAAGCATCCTTTAAAATATCGATGTTCTTAATGTCATTCGGGTTAATATCACCCAGATTACCGGCAAAGGGAATTCCATCCAGCACTACAAGCGGACCGTTACTACCTGTTAGTGAACGTGTACCACGAATACGGATCTGCATATCTACTCCCGGTTTCGAACTGGTTTGCTGAATATTCACCCACGCTATACGTCCTGCTAAAGCACTTGTAACATTTCCGGTCTGGACTTCCTGTAAAGTGTTCCTCTGCATAGAAGAGACCGAACCTGTTACTGCTTCACGGCGTTGAGTTCCATAACCAATAACCACTACTTCACTCAATAGCTGATTATCATCACTCATGGTTATGGTGATCCGGGTCCGTCCGTTTACCTGAATTGTCTGGGATTGATAACCGACATAAGAAACAGTAATGCTTGATTGTGGTGATACATTTAATGAAAAGTTCCCGTCCAGATCAGTAATGGTTCCGTTACTGGCAGAGCCATCTTCTACAATACTGGCTCCGATGACCGGTTCTCCATCGGAGCCTACAATAACACCTGTCAGATTTATTGTCTGTGCAATTCCCCATAAGGGGATAAGACAAAATAGAAAAAACAGCCCAACGGGTCTAAAAAAATGATTGGTGTTTT
>JAJPZL010000023.1 GCA_021204375.1 Bacteroides sp. | reverse complement strand
ACTATAGACAGTAATTCCTCCGACATTACGATAAAACAAACGATCTCCCTGTTTCTCTATAAACCGGATCATCACCGCCGAATCCAATACTTCTCCGTCAAAATAACAAAAAACTCCGGTATAGTATCCACGGAGCTCCTGCTCAGCCTCCCGGATAAGCTGCAAAGTTGCCGGTTTGGGCGCACCGGATACGGAACCGGCCGGCAGTAAAGAGAGCACTATATCTCCCAGCTTTGACAGATAATCGTCCGGGAGCTTTCCGGATATTTCAGAACTCACCTGAAGGATCTCCCCCTTTTCCCGGCGTATACGGCCTACATAACGAAACCGTTTCACCTCTACCTCCGTAGCTACCATGCTCAGATCATTTCGTAACAGATCTACCGCTGTACTATGTTCGGCAGTCTCCTTAAAGTCCTTCAGAATAGTCTGCTCAGCATCCGGTAAAGAAGCATCAACCGTTCCTTTCATCGGATAAGTAGAAATATTCCCTTTTTTATTAATCCGTATAAAAGCTTCGGGAGAAAAACAGACAAACATACCCGGAATACAAATTTTATAAGGAGCACGGCTCAGGTAAAAGATATCCTCCAGAGAAAGAGAAGTGCTGACGGGAGTTTTAACAGTAAGATTAGTCAGAAAGGAATCTCCCCGAAGCAATCCGCTCTTTACCCGGTCAAATTTTTGTCTATATTCCGGCAAAGAAACAGGAGAGATTTCCAGTTCAGAAGTTTTCCCGCCGGACGGGGTAGATAAATCACAGGAAACTTCCGGAACTTGAAACAGGATACTTCCGTTTTGTAACGGATACTTCAGAAAAAAACCTTCGGTCCTTTCAAAATTAATTCCTGCCAGAAAAGGTATTCCCTTTTTTCCGCACTTATTCATCTTTTCTCCTATCAATTCTGCGTCGAAAAATCCCATCAGGATGTTATATAGAAAATAAATATAGCCGGTTACAAAATCCTATTTTTTATCTGTAGCAAAGAGATGCACGACCCGTAAAAAACCGAGAAGGGTTCGGGCCAGCACCTTGTAGGCCATAGAATCGGAGGTCGGTTTAATCCGTTTTATCTCCACTCTATGTATCGCTTTTCGAGTAAAAGGATGTATACAAATAGAGACCACCTCTTTAACAGCCTCTTTCTTACCCCGGGGATTACGCTTTAATTCATTTAAAACCCCGATAGGTATACCGGTACAGACCCGGTAATAAAGTCTCTCCGTAACACAGGCCGGCAATGTATCATCGGCCAGCAGCTTCTCATCAGCCAGCCTGCAGGTTCTCACCGTATTCTGATAACATTGACAGAAGTAGGAGGCTCCCAGCGATCCCGGATGATAGTTGTAATGATAAAGAGGTTGACGAAGGAGCTGTATTTTATCGGTTTTGAGCAGTACAGAAAGATTAAACAGAAAATCCTCACCGGAGAACTCTCTTTCCGATAAAAAGAAGATATTAATTTCACACAGGAACGCTCTTCTGTAAAGTTTGTTCCACACTCCACCCAGCCACAGACATGTGGGGAGATCATCCTCTTCAAACTGATACAACAACAAAGCTATCATCCGATCACGCAACTCCTTTCCGGTGAGATCCAACTCATAGACAGGAGTGGTGACCTTCCCTGCCGCATGTATAAACGTATCACACTTTACCACATCATAACCGCCCCTGAGTGCTTCCCGATAAAGAGCCTCATACATATCAGGTTCAAGGCGATCATCACTATCCATAAAAGTAACATACTTTCCGGTTGCCCTTTCCAGTCCTTTGTTCCGGGATAGGGCAGCCCCCACATTCTCTGCATTCGTATAAACAACCACCCGCTTATCCTTGCAGGCAAACTCACTCAGTATCTCAGCACTTCTATCCGTACTACAATCATTGATACAAATGATCTCCAGTTCGGAAAGTGTCTGGCTGATCACAGAGTTTAACGTAGAGACAAGAAACTCCTCCGAATTATAGACCGGAATAATAACAGAGACTTTAGGTTCAATTTCTATCCTGGTTCCCATGAGTTCACTCTATTAAAACCGATTCAGGATCACTGAAGCGATAACACGGGAATAAAGATAAGAAGGAATATTTACCTATCCTAAAAACAGGGAGGAAAGCTCATCCCATTCCCTTGAAAACAAAAAGGAGATCCGGATTGACCTCCTTTTTGATGATATCCGGAATCCTATTGCCGGAACCTTCAGCTCTTCAACTCCCTGCCCGCTTCACAGCCTGCAGTTCGCTTTTCCGGAGCTTCCCTCCGGCTGATACTATTTTTGGAAAGTGTGGATACCAGGCCTGTAGTTCCGGACATGATCCGATAGTACAAAATTAAGGTGAAAAAGAATCCCAGACTAAGCTTTTTTTCACCAACTATATGATTATCTTTGCAATTGTTTGATACTAATTTCCTCACATCCGGCCGGTATGAAAAACATTATGAATGAGAAGCTGTCGATTATCCAGAGTAATCCCATTAAGGCCCGCTTCTACGACTATGAACACTTTTTTTATCCGTGGCATTTCCACCACGAGTATGAAATTCTTTTTGTCAAAGAGAGTTTTGGCCAGTGTTATGTAGGAGATACCATTGAGAAATACTACACCGGAGATATCTTCTTATTCGGTTCGGCACTTCCCCATTATATGAGCAGTGACCCGGTATTCAAAACCCGGGAAACCTCCTTTCTGGTAAAAGGTACCATTGTACAATTCGAAAAAGAGTTCATGAACTATTCCATCGGACACTATCCTCAGTTCCTCGCTATCCGGCGCTTGCTGGAAGAGTCCGGAAGAGGGATTTGTTTTCCCTGGCCGGCCAACCGGGAGATCGTAAAGATGGTAGAAGAGATTCCTCTCCTCCCGAGCCTGGAACAATTAACCAGCCTACTCCTGCTGTTACAAAAAATGGCCCGGAGCAAATCCCGGAAACTACTGGCTTCCCCGCACTTTTACGATACCCTGTGTATCCATGGGAACACCAAGATCGAGAAGATCCTCTCCTACCTCAATAAACACTATACCCGCCCGGTGAGCCTGGAAGAGATCGCTTCGCTGGCAGCCATGAACCCGACTGCTTTTTGCAGGTATTTTAAAGAGAAGACCGGAAGAACCTTTAAACAATACGTGATAGAGATGCGTATCGGCTATGCCCGGAAACTGCTGCTCACTAACGACCTGACTATCTCCCAGATATCCGCCGAATGTGGGTTCGAGTCCATTACCCACTTCAACCGCCTCTTCAAAAGATCCTGTAACCTTACCCCGAGTGAATACCGGGAAAAAATGGACGCATAACTAATAAATTGCACAGATATACATGGATTACGGATAATTATAAACCAATTATTTACCCTGAAGAGACTATTTTTGCCACAAACAAGATCGCATATACTATACACAAGCCATGAAAAAACTCACTTCTCTGTTTTTATTCTTCCTGCTCCTGTTAAGTTGCCGCCAGGAGACTCCCTTCATTTTTCAGAAAGATACACCACCCGTAATAGTGTACAATTCTATAGAACCGGAAGTTGTACACACCGCCCTGCAAATGTTCAGCCGGGACTACCGGCGGGTTTTTAATAACACGATCCGGACCAGCGATAAAGAAGGAACTATCTATATCGGAACAATCGGGTATAACAGCCAGGCAGAACAGCTGGTTACCGGCTCCGATCTGCGGGAATTGAAAAAAAGAAAAGAGGGTTTCCTGCTGCAAAACAAAGGAGGGATCCTTATCGTACTGGGAAGCGATAAGCGGGGTACCGCCTATGGCATTCTGGAGATCTCCCGCCTATTGGGCGTTTCACCCTGGGAGTGGTGGGCCGACTCTGCACCCGCTAAAAGGGACAAAGTAGAGATACCGGCAGGCTTCCGTCTGCTGGAATCCCCCTCAGTAGCCCACCGGGGTATCTTTATTAACGACGAAGACTGGGGGCTCACTCCCTGGAGCTATCAGAACTACGAACTTTCGGACATCCCGGGGCAGATCGGTCCGGAAACCCATGCCCGTATCTTTGAACTCTTACTCCGTCTGAGGGCCAATACCTTCTGGCCGGCTATGCACGAATGCTCAGTACCTTTCTACCTGACTCCCGGCAACAAAGAAGTAGCCGACAAATATGGTATCTACTTAGGCACCTCTCATTGTGAACCCATGATGCGCAATACCAACGGAGAGTGGAAACATGACGGAGAAGGAAGTTATGATTATGTGAACAACCGGGAGCGTATGGTTCAATTCTGGGAAGAACGGGTAAAAGAGTTATCCGACTCAGACAATATCTATACACTGGGCATCCGCGGAGTACACGATAGTAAAATGCTGGGCGCAAACACCATCGACGAACAGAAAGCAGCTATTACTAATATCCTGAAAGATCAGCGGGAACTGCTTGCCCGCCATATAAATCCGGATGTAGAACAGGTACCCCAGGTATTTATACCCTATAAAGAGATACTGGATGTATACCATGCGGGTCTTGAAGTGCCCGAAGATGTAATCCTGATGTGGTGCGACGACAACTACGGGTATATCCGCCATTTCCCCAATGAGGCAGAACAAGCCCGGAGGGGGGGGAACGGTATCTACTATCATATCTCTTACTGGGGCCGTCCACACGACTACCTGTGGCTCTCTACCACCCATCCGGCCCTGATCTATACCCAGATGAAAATGGCTTACGACAAAGGAGCCCGCGACATGTGGATCCTGAATGTAGGAGACATTAAGCCGGCTGAATACGGCATTGAACTCTTTATGGATATGGCCTGGAACATAGAAGCCATCGAAGACAATAACCAGGGCTTAGATAAACATTTGCGTAACTGGCTGGCCCGGGAATTCGGAGAAGAGCATGCAGACACCCTGAAAGAGGTTATGGATGAATACTACCGGCTGGCCTGGATACGAAAGCCGGAATTCATGGGTAATACCCGTACCGAGGAACAAGACCCGGCCTATAAAGTGGTGCGCGACCTTCCCTGGAGTAAAGAGTACATCCGGGAACGGATCGACCAGTATGAAACCATTGCCGGAAAAGTGCGGCAGATAGCAACCGGCGTACCGGAAGAACACTATCCCTGCTGGTATCAGTTAGTAGAGTACCCGGTATTGGGTGCTACGGAAATGAATAAAAAGCACCTGTATGCCCAATTGGCCCGTCATGGAGAAACAGACTGGACGCTGAGTGAAGCAGCCTATGACAGTATTGTCTCCCTGACAGAAAAATATAACTCCCTGGCCGATGGCAAATGGAACTATATGATGGATTACCGGCCCCGCCGGCTCCCGGTGTTCGACCCGGTACCCCGGAGCAGATCCGAAGAGCCGATGCCTGAACCGGAAGAGTTGGTGGCCGTCTTTAATGGTACAGAGTATAAGGAGTATACCGGCAAAACCCCGGTAAGCTACGGATTAGGATATGAGCGAAAAGCCATTACCCTGAAACCGGGAAGTAGTGTTATATATAGCTTCCGTACCGAGACCCCGGGAGAGGTACAAATAGAGGTAGCACTTGTACCGGTACATGCAGTAAATAGTAGCAACCTGCGTTATGAGATCAGTGTGGATGGTTCGGAAATTTTTATGGTAGAGTACCGTACAGAAGGACGTAGCGAAGAATGGAAAATGAATGTCCTCCGGAACCAGGCCATCCGAAGCAACGAATATACCTTATCAAAGGCAGGAGAACACACGATTACTCTTTCTACATCCGATGAAGGAGTGATAGTAGATCAGATCACTATCCGAAACAGATGATCCGGGCTCCCGGAACTAAAAAGGTTTTTCCTCTTATAAGTTGCAACCTTACTACACAGTTAACGCACCGAAGTTAAATCATTAATAAACAAGACCATAAGTGCGTAAACAGATAAATTTTCCGTTAACGTACTGTTGTTATTGACGCACTAAAAAAGTAAACAGGATAGTATAGGGGAGAGATTGTAGGAGGCGGACGGCTTAATAATACTTATCAATTCCACCATATCCTGCGATCAGTTTATTCTTTCTTGTTTTGGACAAAAAGTTGGTAAGTCTCTTCTCAAACTCTTCGGGACGTTTTCTTGCTGCATCAATGTATGTAACACGAATTCTTTGGTAGGATCCTGAGTATGTTTGATAATTCTCCCAGGCCATTTCATCCTGTCTGATCCTGTCAAGAATGTCGGGAGGAAAAACAAATTCTTTCCGCACCATCCTTTCCACCTCATCTTTGACTGTTGAATGGATCAAATCGTGTTCCCAGAGCCACTTCAACCGCTCTCTGTTGGGTTGAGAATAATAAGCTTTATTTTTTCGTAGTAAAAACCGCTGCATACTATGTTGATCGTCCAGTCTTTTCAGGGTGCTGTCAATCCAGCCAAAACACAAGGCTTCTTCAACCGCATCATTGTATGACATACAAGGTTTACCGGTCGATTTACGCGGAAAAACAAGCCAGACCTCTTTTTCGCATTTAAAATTAATTTCAAGCCACCTTCTCCAATCGTTCCGGTTTGTAAGATACAGTGTTTTCAGATTTTCAATTTTTCTCATTTACTTCTATAGTGATTCTCGCAAAATATCCTGATTTTACTACATCCGCAAAGTTAGCATATATGGGAGATCCAGCTATACCTATCTCTTTAAACTTTTTCTTTCTTCCCAGAAGGCTTTCTATGCGGTCTTACAGGGTGTTGTAATTCCTTTGGCGACTCCCTCTTTTCAGGTAAAATAATACGTTGAATGCAGGTCGCATACCTCCCTGTTTTTCTGGTTATAAAATTAGGTATCGTGGATAATACATTCTGTTTAGTAGTTTATTTTAAATTTACTTCGAGTAATTAACAGATAGTTGATCAGTTCTCAAAAGCCGGTGAATCGTTTTCTTGTACACCCGAATGGAGGGAACAGGTACATCCGGATGGAGACGGTCGCTACATGTGGGTCTACAGGAGCTGTAGATCCGGGTGTGTACGGAGTTCATCAACTCTCTGTTTTCAAATGATCAGTGATAAAAAATAAGCAGTAACAACATTCCCACCCATCATTTCCTATTATTTATCTATATCCGGGATCTGTTTTTTGTAAATGTCCGGAAAGAAATAATGGAGACGTAAGTATGCGTCTACATCCCGCCTTGTATGCATGTAGGCAACTAATGATGAATATCTGGTGATAAAGAAGATTGCCCGGTGAATCCCGATGCGTCAATAACAACAGTGCGTTAATAGAAAATTTATCTGTTAACGCACTTAGTACACTATTTATCAGTACTTTATATGAAGTGCGTTAACTGTGTAGTAAGATTACAACTTATAAGAGGGAAAACAGGTAGCTGGTAGAATCGGTTCTCCACTAAAACGGATATCCCACTGCCAGATGCCAGCCCAGGCTATCCTTAAACTTCGGCATATTGTAATAGCCGCTTTTCCCGGTATCGTAAGGTGCATGGATACCCACCCCACAATCAAAACGGATAACCAGGAAATCAAGGTCGTACCGAAGGCCGGCTCCGGTACCCAGGGCTATCTCATCCCAGAATTTGCCCTTACCAAGTTTCCCGCCGGGACGATCCGGATTCTTTTTAATTACCCATATATTTCCGGCATCCAGAAAGGCGGCTCCTTCCAGATTACCTACAATTTTGAAACGATACTCTACATTTCCTTCCAGTTTAAACTCTCCTACCCGATCCAGATAAGTGTAGGTAGAAATACTATCCGGAGTGTATGAACCGGGGCCTATACTATGAATACTAAAAGCACGAATGCTATTAGCACCTCCTATATAGAACTGTTCACTAAAAGGGGCGTGCGACATATTGCCGTAAGAAAAAATAGCCCCACTCATAAACCGGGTAGCAATAGATTGCTTCGAAGTAATGGGAATGGTATAACGGATCTCTGAAGTAAGCTTTATAAACTGGGCAAAAGGATTACCTAAAAATTGTTTCTCTTTCTTTTTAAAGGATTGTCCGAAAATAGCATAAATTCCGGAGGTAATGTTTCCGGCAGAGGTGATGGAAGATTGCCACCAGAGATGATTCCGTTTCCGGCGTAGTTGCCCATTATCATACGTATAGGTGTAACTCATAGCCGGAATAAACTGACTGGCAAAACTCTCCTTCAAAGCTTTATTGACATCTATAATACTATCAAATTCTTCCGTAGTCTTTGTTAACAGATTAAAGGTTAATCGGAAAGGAACCACCGTATGTTTACTCACCCGGGAGGTTTGTATATCATACTGTATATCTCCCCCAAAGGAGTACATCCGGAAAAAGCGGGGGCGGTTAAGCAGGTCTCCATATAAACGGAAAGAGGTAGTGGCCGGATAGTCATACTCCTTATCATTGATTAAAGGGAATAGTAACCGGGGAAAGGAGAGCACCGTATTGATCCCTATCTCGTAAGAGTTGGTCCGGGAACTGGTTCCGTTTACCGATGAATTGGTTTGCCATTCATACGAACCACGTAAATTAACCGTAAAGGTTTCGGCACTACGCAGCAGATTTTTCCGGGTCACTGTAAACACAGCCCCGGGGCCTATATAATCGTTACTTTTAGAGGTAACATTGGCCTCAAACTCACTGTAAATAGGAAGATCGTAAGAGGTCATGATCTGCATATTGAGCGAATCTCCCCGCATGGTAGAATCCTGCGGGGTAAACTGCATTTCGGTATAACGGAAAATGCCCAACTGGTTGAAACGTTCCTGGGTACGGGCATGCCTGCGCTGTGTATAAAGATCACCCGGGTGGAGTTGGAACATCTTATAAATGATCTTGGGGCGAAGCCCGAGTTTATCCCGGTAATGAATCACCAGGTCGTTGTAAACTAGGGAATCATTGGGCGTGTTTCCATACACATCATTCATTACTACGGTGGTCTTCCCGATATACCAGGGTTTTAAAGCAGCATCGGGCAATCCGGATCTGGGTGTCATCACCAGGGGCATATGGTATTGTACCTGGGTAGTATCTGCCAGCACAGAGATATAATCGGGACGGAAATAGTAATATCCCCGGTTACGGAGCAGAGCACTCATGCGGCTGCGTTCCGAATCAATCGTCACCACATTGAAATTATCTCCCCGGTGCAGCAAGGTACCCCGCCGGTTGCGCTCAAAAAGCTGCATCATCGGATCGGGAAATCCTTTGATGGTAATACTATCCAGGAAATAAGGATAGTTGAAATCAATGGTATATTGCACTTTAGCCTTCCGGTTGCCGGCCGGAATGGTATCCCACGCTACATCTCCATTGAAATAACCGTAATCATGCAACAGATTGGTAGCTACTTTGGTACGAAGTTCCGGATTTACCGTACTGATAAAAATCGGATCGGCAGCTAACCGCTCAAACAACCAGTGCCGGAAACCTTTCTTATTCTCATATTTTACCAGCGCATTGTACATCCAGAGTCCGAAAGGAATAGGAAAACGGATACGATCACTCCCGAAAAGAGAGTTATTGGGAGCTTTATGTAAAGCCGCATTGACCTCTGCGCTCGTCTCTTTTCCATGCTCCGAATTATCTTCATGGATAACGATCTTCTTTTTTTGTCCGGTATAGAGCACTTCACCCTCAGGCAGGTTACGGGTAGTACTACACGACACCAGCAGAAGTATCAGCACAAACAGGGAAATAACGGTTTTATAATTGGCTTTGTAAATTTTCATCGGGTGTTACGATCTTTGTTTTTTTCTACGGAATGTGAACAGCTCTTTGAGACGATATACTTTTTTACGAAAGATCATACCTGCCCCGGTCTCTGTGATCTCTCCTTCGAGAACACTCTCGTAATTCTTATTGTGGAAAAGCCGTACATACCGGGAGCCGGTGACATCCAGCCTGTACTCCAGCGAAACATTATCAATAAAGGCATCATCTGTATCGGCAGTATTGCCACTGGATACTTTTCCCCCGATCACAACCTGCACCCGGTCATTAAAAAAACGTTGTGAATACCGGAAATTGTAATCTGTACGACGGCCATCTGTTCCGTCATAATTGGCCATCTCAAAATCAATATTGGCATCCTTCAGGATCGAACCGGCAATATTGGATATTTCACTGTTCAGGAAGTTATTAAAAGCTGAATTTACATCAAATCCTCCGATACTCCCCCCCCCGGCCAGATAGACTCCGGTTGCCATCAGCGTAATGGCCTGTTTGCTTCGCTCTTCGGCAGCCATGGCCGTAAGCTGGGTCTGGATAGCTGCATCTTCCGGAGCTTCGAGGTCAAAGACCAGGTCCATATCTTCCAGGCGGTTCTTTACGGCAACCGATACATCAAAATCAACCGTACGGTTGTTTTTGCCATCATTCACCTGGGCGCGTAGCCGTTCTGAAGCCTTTACATTGATATTGGGGTCCATCGGGTCTCCGCTCCACTCCACGTAACTACCCTCCTGGATCTGGAACTCTTTCAGCGGCACTACCGGTAGGGAGTAGTTAAGCCGTCCGCCCGTCAGGGTATATCTTCCGGTCAGGGTCAGGTCGGTAGCAGGAGTATATTGCAGGGAGAGGTCCCCTCCCCCTTCTACCTCCACATAACTCTGCCGGTCGGCAGTCAGGTCCACCCGTAGTTGTACAGCCGGATCGATCTGAACGGTCATTCCCAGATCAATTCCTCCTAGGTCTACCCGTTCCTCTTCCTGTGCATTGGCCAGGGAAAGGGTATCGCTGAAAGAGACAAAAGTAACCACATCATTCAAACGATCCTGCACGGTAAGGGGAGAGTCAGCCAGTACATAGGTGGCATCGGTAGTTCCCAGCACCCGGATATTTCCTCGCATTTTTAGGGCATCTACAGGTCCCTGTACCGTAGCATTGAGATCAATATAGGCTTTCCCGTAAGCCAGGGAGGATCGGGTATGCGGTGCGTTCAATATTTCATAATTGCTGGCCTGCATGGTCAGGTCAGCCGTTGCATGGGCAATATCCCTGAAGTTAACTTCTCCGTTAACCGTAAAAGGATTGGTATTACTCTGAGAATAGATGGCAAAATCAGTAAAGGTTACCGTATTCTCTATAATTTGTAAAGGCCGGTTATCCAACCTGAAATAGACACCATAGAGAGAAGAGCTGACGGCGACGCTATCCAGAGCCAACTCACCATTGATCATGGGATTAGCAGTGGCTCCGTTCACGGTAAGTTCACCATCCATATCGCCAGAAAGTTCGGCTACTCCTCCGGGGATAAATACATTGGCTATCTTCATCGGGAAATGTTCCAGATCGACTATGGCTGCAATACTGTCACCCGGCATGGAGGGAGTAGAATAATAAGTTCCGTTAGCCATCAATACCTCGGTATCCTCATAAGAGAGGTAAGAGTTTACATAATGCTGTCCGTTATCCCCCGGTAACCAGGTAGCTCCCAGCATCAGATCGCCTATAGGTTGACGTTCATAGGTAAAATCGTCTACATCTACCTCTACCGACAACTGCATAGCCCGGGTAGTCTGTACATAGTTGGCTTCCAGGGATAAAATTCCGGTAAATTCGGGCAGGAACGGGAAGCCGTCAGAGATCTCCTTCAGCTGGATCTGCCTTAACTCCACATCAATATTCTGAAGAGCGGTAGAATCGGGCTGAGAGTGGACCCTAAGCCCCATCCCCTGGTCGTCCAGCATATCTACATCGGCCGTAACCCGCTGGTCATATCCCAGCAGGATATAGTTATCCTCATTCAGATGAAAATCGTGAAAGGCCACAATGGGATTCTCCGGCAATAATTTGAACAGGATACCATTATCCTGCGGAGTAGTATTCAGTCCCAGCAGTATGCCTGTTTCTCCATTTCCGTTCTTATACTCCACCATCATTTCTCCGTCGTCGTTCCGAAGTTCTCCGTTAAGGGAAGCTTTAAATGTGTAATCCGGGTTCCGGGGACCATTGACTACAGAGCCATAAAAATTCATCATAGAGGTATCCTGCCTTACTACAAACTGGATGGTATCGAGCTGAAAATCGTTTACCCGCAGGCGGTTCACCTGTGCCCGGCCGTTGATCCCCCAATCGGGTGCTGTACCGAACCGTAGGTTTATGTCATCAAAATTTATACCGCGATGCGCCAGAAAACGGTTTACCGGATTATTTTCCCCGGCGTTCACAGCAATGACAACTGTAGGAAGCGCCAGGCGAAGTGCTACATGATTCAGGTAACATGCCTGGATCTGCTCCGTCAGTACCTTAGCAAATTCGGTAGATCGCCCGATCAACTCTTCCAGGGTACTACGGGCACGAAGCCGGAATATAAGGTCGCCGGCGCTCAGATCGGCCCGGGTAGTATCCCGGTGCGCCTCAGCCGAAGCAGTGAAGGCAAACGGACAGGTCTGTTCCCCAGGGATCAATCCCAGTTGGTAAAAGTCAATATTAGCTACATCCAATCTCACCTTACCATCGGTATAATCGGTTAACAGGTTATACTCCCCACTGGCCATAAAAGTAGCCAGATTATTATTACTGATCACATCCCCGGATACCATTCCCCGGCTCAGGAGTGCATTGATATCAATGCCATAAAAATTCCAGTCTGTGTATTCAAGCCGGTTGATGCGGGCTTTTACCTGTGACGTACTTTCGCCGGAAGTAAAGTCAAATCCCTGCCCTGTAGCACTGGCAACCATACTAAGTGTATAGAGAGAGTCGTGGGGCAGAAAATGGTTGATCTGTAAACTATCTATGCGTATACGGGCCCGGTACTCCTCGGTATCGGTATCCAGCCCTGCCTGAATGGCAACACGCCCTTCCTGTTCCCGAAGGATGAGATCTGCCTGATAGTGTACACCCTGTGCCGTAACAGTGCCGGCAATACCTATATCAGGGGGAATAACAAAAGTAGTGTCAGCCAACTGCCCGGAAAAAGCTTTCAGGAAATTAAGGTTGATGGCACTACCACTTATATCCACGGCACCACTCCGAAGGTTGTCATCCGCTATATTCTGCACCGATCCGAAGGCAGTGAGTTCGAGAGTTCCCGGTAGCTGCACGGAAAGGTTGGAAATATCTACATGCTGCTGGTTCCCTTCGATCAGCCCTTGTACGGAGAGATTACGGTTGGGATAGGCCTTCTTAAGATCTTCAGGCAGATCGGGTGCAAAAAGGAAAATATCCTGTTTACCGATATAAGCCCGCAGATCGGCTTCGATCTCTCCCTTACCTCCGGATGTAAAAGCGTTCCAGTCGATCCGGCTACGAAGGTCAACCTGTGAATGAGTAGTCTGTAAGCTCAGTTCAGGTATCCACAAACGATAGTCGTCCGAATAGAGCCTTCCGTTAAAAGAGGTGACCGCCAGTCCGGATCGTTCGTTAAAGGCAAGTTCGCTGACCAGGGCCTCTATTTGCATTCCCTGATACAATACAGAGTCTGCACGAAGATTTAAATCGCAGACGCTGATATGCCCGGGATCAAAACCGGCCGCTGCCGGGATATCGGGTGCAGTGGTATAACTTGCATTTCCTCTGCTCACACGTACGGTCTCTACCGTATACCGCTGGTCTGCCAGGAGCATCTTTGCCTCTTTCACTTCTCCTTCTCCGACAAAAGCCGTAAGATAGAGGCTATCCAGAGGCACATCCAGGGCAAAAGCGACCTCTTTCAGGGCGAGTTTCTCTACATGGACCTGCCAGTTAACCGTAGTTGTACTATCCTTTTCTGTCTCTGTAGTATCGTTCAGTAACAAAGAGAGATTGGTATTTTCAATCTCTATCGTGTTAATACCTGCAATCTGGGTTTTCAGATAGATACCGTCACTATTCAAATGAAGCCGTCCCAGGGTTCCTTTAATCTCCATTCCCTCCAGAAAATCTCCGGAATTGATGATCCCCTCTTCCAGGGTGACTCCTTCGAGTTCTACCTCTCCTTTAAAGAGAGGGATCAGATGCACACCGGCATCCAGTTTTCCCAGGTAAAGCAGCGTATCACTCTCCTGGGTCACTGCCACCCCTCCTACCACCAGGTTAAGCGGGAAGCCCAGACGGATCTTTTCTATGGAAACAGTTTTACTCAGCGTAGTAGACAAATAGCCGGCAACCTTCTGTTTCAGTACATTCTGGACAGGAGGTATATAGAGAAGAATGAAAAGAATCAAAAAAACAAGAAGAGGGCTTAACACAATAAGCCCGGTATACTTAAGCCACCTACGCATACATATCTTTGGATTTCAATACAAAGTAAACAAAAAATTTCGAATAAATGTTGCGGGCAGGTAAATATATACTACGGGAACAATACCGTTGTAACGGAAACTTCTTACAGCAGAGGCCTTTTATACTTACCTGCCTAATAGGGCAGCAAGTGCTATTCCCAAAGGAGAAAAATAACTTTTTGATAAAAAGAAATTGTATCTTTGTCTCTTCATTATCCTTAGCAGACAGGCCATGAACATCTTAAAAACTTTTTTAATTACCATAACCGCACTCCTTGTAATGGGTTGCAGTGCTAAAAACAGAGAAGAAAAAATAGAAAATCAAACGGAACCGATCGTACTGATCGAAACAGCCAAAGGCACTATTAAGATAAAACTGTACAATGAAACTCCCCTGCACAGGGACAATTTCCTGAAATTAGTCAAGGATAAAACCTATGAAGGAACGCTGTTCCACCGGGTTATTAATGAGTTTATGATCCAGGCAGGAGATCCGGAATCGAAAAATGCGCCCAAAGACAAGATGCTGGGATCGGGAGATGTGGGTTATACTATTCCGGCTGAATTTGTCTATCCGAAATATTTCCATAAAAAAGGGGCTCTAAGTGCAGCTCGTATGGGAGACAATGTAAATCCGGAAAAAGAATCCTCCGGTTGCCAGTTCTACATTGTCACCGGAAAAGTATACGACGGGACTTCACTTTTTGAAATGGAAGAGCAAAAAAACCAGGGAAAAGTGGAGAATATCTTTAACCAACTGGCACAGAAAAGAATGAAGGAGATCTATAAAATGCGGAAAGAGGGTGATGAAGAGGGATTGTATAACCTGCAGGAAGAGCTGATCGGCCAGGCAGAAAAAGAGGCAGCGGGACTTCCTGATTTCCAGTTCACACCGGAACAATTTACCGCCTATACAACTATCGGAGGTACTCCTCACCTGGATGGTGAATATACCGTGTTTGGTGAGGTGGTCGAAGGAATGGAAGTGGTGGATGAGATCCAGCAGGTAAAGACCAATCGTGCCGACCGACCGGAAGAGGATATCCAGATTTTAAAGATGACGATACAAAAGTAAATGACAACGATCAATAAGCACACGCTCTCTAACGGACTTCGTATTGTACACCATGAGATGAACAGTACTCAAATGGTGGCTGTCAATGTACTGTACGATGTGGGAGCAAAAGATGAAAACCCTGCTCATACAGGATTTGCCCATCTCTTTGAACACCTGATGTTCGGAGGATCAGTGAATATCCCGGATTACGATGGCCCGGTACAACTGGCAGGTGGTGAGAACAATGCCTGGACCAGTAACGACCTGACTAATTATTATATCTCCATACCGGCACAGAATGCAGAGACTGCCTTCTGGCTGGAAAGCGACCGGATGTTGTCACTCGATTTTAATGAGAAGAGTCTGGAAATACAGAGAGGGGTAGTAATGGAAGAGTTCAAACAACGCTGCCTGAATCAACCCTACGGAGATGTAGAGCATCTGTTACGTCCGCTAGCCTTCAAGGTACACCCTTACCGCTGGCCTACTATCGGTAAAAAACCGGAGCATATTGCAGAAGCTACCCTGGAAGAGGTCAGGGATTTCTTTTTTACCTATTATACACCTGATAATGTGATCCTCTCGGTCACCGGTAATATTCCTTTCGAAAAAGTGTTGGAACTGGCAGAAAAATGGTTCGGTCCCATTCCCCGTCGCCATGTACCTGTAAGAGATCTGCCTCAGGAACCACCGCAAACAGAAGAACGCAGACTCACTGTGGAACGGAATGTACCCCTGGATTCCCTTTATATGGTTTTTCACATGGCCTCCCGTAAGGATCCGGATTACTATGCCTTTGATATCATAAGCGATCTGCTCAGTAACGGCCGTTCCAGCCGTTTTAATCGTCACCTGGTACAGGAAAAAAAATTATTTACCAGTATAGATGCTTATATTTCGGGCACGATCGAACCCGGACTTTTCCAGATCGCAGGAAGGCCGGCTCCCGGTGTAAGCATGGAAGAGGCAGAAGCCGCCGTCCGGGCAGAGCTACACGAACTATGCACCCGGGCTGTAGCGGAAGAGGAACTGGAAAAGGTAAAGAATAAATTTGAAAGTACACATATCTTCGGAAATATCAACTACCTGCATATAGCGACTGCTTTAGCTTATCACGAACTGCTTGGAAAAGCAGAAAATATAGACCAGGAAGTTGAACGTTACCGAAGCATTACACCGGAACGCTTACAGGAGGTAGCGTGCCGTACCTTTGTTGCCGAGAACAGCTCTGTACTCTACTATTTATCAGACAGGCCCAAATGCTGAGAGCTTTAAACGATTATAAGCACCATTATAAAGCCCTCTTTATCCTGGGGATCCCGATCGTGATCGGACAACTGGGTATTATTGTGCTGGGGTTTGCCGATACGATGATGATCGGCCACCACAGTACCAGTGAACTGGCTGCTGCTTCGTTTGTCAACCAGATGTTTAACCTGGCTATTATTTTTGGTACCGGTTTTTCTTATGACCTTACCCCCATAGTGGGAGGATTATACGGGAACCGGGACTATACCGGGGCCGGGAAGGTGCTTAAAAACAGCCTGGCAGCTAATTTTCTGGTAAGCCTGGTGCTGATGTTCGTAATGCTTATGCTTTACCTGAATGTAGATAGGCTGGGGCAACCGGAAGAGTTACTTCCTCTGATCCGTCCTTATTTCCTGATACTACTGGTTTCTCTTGTTTTTGTCATGCTTTTCAATGCTTTTAAGCAGTTTGCTAATAGCATTACCGATACAAAAACTTCTATGTGGATCATGCTGGGAGGGAATGTTTTGAACATCGGAGGTAACTACCTGCTTATTTACGGAAAGTGGGGATTGCCGGAACTGGGACTCATCGGTGCGGGGATAGCTACTCTTCTCTCCCGTATTGTAATGGTAATAATCTTCTATTTCATTTTTACCAGAAGCAACCGGTATGCCGAATACCGGAAAGGGTTCCGGAAAAAAGGTTTTCTCAAAAGTTTGTTCAGAAGACTCAATACACTGGGGTGGCCGCTCGGTTTCCAGATGGGAATGGAAACGGCTTCCTTTAGCCTGAGTACAGTAATAGTAGGATGGCTGGGAGCTCTTGAACTGGCATCCCATCAGATCATGCTTACTGTCTCTACTTTTTGTTTCCTGATGTATTACGGAATGGGAGCTGCTATAGCCGTAAGGGTGAGTAACTTTACAGGAACAGGAGATATACAGAATGTAAGGCGGACTGCATATTCGGGTTTTCATATTATTATGTTAATGGCGATAGTAGCTTCCGGACTTATTTACATGCTGCGCTATCAACTGGGTGGATGGTTTACGGACGATACCCAGGTAAGTATGATAGTAGTATCGCTTATGCTCCCTATGCTGTTGTATCAGTTTGGGGATGGTTTGCAAATTACTTTTGCTAATGCCCTCAGGGAAATATCGGATGTAAAGCCGATGATGATCATCGCTTTTATCTCCTACTTTATCATTTCCCTTCCTGCCGGCTATATTTTCGGTTTTATGCTGGGATGGGGTATTACGGGAATATGGATGGCTTTTCCTTTTGGGCTTACAAGTGCGGGAATTATGCTATATTTGCGTTTCAGGCAACAAACCAGAGGAGTATAAAAAACAATATGCCTAAAAAGCCCAGCAAATCGATCAATTTTATAGTGACAGCCGGTTACCTCATGCTGATAGCCGTGTTACTCTTTTCCGGGTGGTATATCCAGCAGGAAATGATGCATTTACTCTCCTTCGATGAGGAAGAGATGGAGATGAATGCCCGGCGGAGGGCGGTGAACGTCACTTTGTTAAACCTGTACCAGCTGGAAGCGATCGGGCAATCCCTCAGTGCAGGGCAGCTAAGTGATTATCCGCGTTACCGGGAGGCAATGCAATCGACCCTGGTCTCTATTGATACGCTGAAAAGTTTCTCCACAGATACCCTGCAATGGCTCAGGATAGACAGCATTTCACAGCTTCTTCAACAAAAACAGCACAATATCTCTTCGCTTTTGCGTACCCAACGTTCTGCCCGGCCCGAACGGATCTACCAGGTTAATATCGAACGCATTCTGGCCCAACAGGATTCCATTATCAACGAACAACAGATACAGTACCGGGAAATTATTAACCGGGATACCGTAGTCACTCATCAACCTAAAAAGAACTTCTTTAAACGACTGGCAGAGGCTTTTAGCCCCCATAAGGAAGATTCTACCTTTACGGTCAATACTTCCAGTACCATTGTAGCCGATACGATCTACAATGCATTTAACAAAGCCGATTCGGTAGTAGCCATCTTCCGCAATATTCAGGAAGAGGTAGCGATCATGCAGCGGGAGATGGAGTCTGAACTCCTGGCCCAGACCAACCATCTCCGTATCAACAGCGAACGGTTAAGTACTAAAATCAACCAGCTTTTACAGGATTTTGAACAGGAAGAAGATCATCTGTTCCTGCAAAAAGCCGAAAGGCAAAAAGAGGTACGCGAAAAGTCTATCCGTACCATATCCGCCATTGCAACCAGTGGAGTGATCTTCTCAGCCCTTTTCCTGCTCATTATATGGCGCGACCTGGCCCGGAGCAACCGCTACCGTCGTGAACTGGAGGCAGCCAACATGCGCTCGGAAGAGTTATTACAGGCCCGGGAACAATTAATGCTTACCATTACCCATGATTTTAAAGCTCCGTTGGGTTCTATTATTGGCTATACAGAGCTGCTTACCAGCTTGGCCCGGGACGGACGGCAACAATTCTACTTAGACAGTATGAAAAGTTCTTCGGAATTATTACTGAAACTGGTCAATAGTTTGCTGGATTTCCATCGGTTGGATATGAACAAGGCAGAGGTGAACCGTGTCAGTTTCAATCCGGACGAACTACTGAAAGAGATCACCACCAGCTTTACTCCCATTACCCAGGGAAAAGGGCTGGAACTAAGAACTGATATTGATCCGGAACTGAACGGTAACTACATCAGTGACCCGATACGGATCAGGCAGATCACCGACAACCTGTTATCCAATGCCCTTAAATTACCCAACAGGGAGGAGTAACCATTAAAGCCCGCTTTTTATCGCAGCAACTGGTACTATCCATAGCGGATACAGGGCCGGGAATGTCGCAGGAGGATACGGAAAAGATATTCCGGGAATTTACCCGGCTTTCGGGTGCCCAGGGAGAAGAGGGTTTCGGGCTGGGACTCTCCATCGTAAAAAAACTGGTGACCCTTTTAGAGGGAAGGATCTGGGTAAGTAGTACAGAAGGAAAAGGAAGTACCTTTACTGTAATCATACCACTATATGCTGTAAAACGATCCCAGCGTAATGCTCCGGTCTCTAAAAAGGAACCGGAACCGGCCCGGGAACGATCCTACCGGATCATTCTGATCGACGATGACCCGATCCAGCTACGCCTTACAGCTACTATGCTGGAAAGAGGGGGCCACCAGGTGGTAACCTGCAACCATCCGGAAGAGCTGGTCAGCCGCTTGAGACTGGAAAGTTTTGATTTTCTGCTTACCGATGTACAAATGCCCGCTATGAATGGCTTTGACCTGTTAAAGTTACTCCGTGGTTCCAATATGGAACAGGTGCGGACCATTCCTGTGATCGCCGTAACAGCCAGAAGCGATATGAGCCGGGAAGATTTTCGCCGTGAAGGATTCTTTGACTGCCTGCATAAACCATTCTCGCTGGCAGATATACCCCACATAATCCACCAGAAAGAGTCCAATGAGCCGGCAGAATTACTACCTGAGCAGGAAGAAGAAGTGAACTTTTCGGCTCTGCTCTCTTTTTCTGCCGAAGACCGGGAAGCCTCTGATAAGATACTGGAAACCTTTATCACAGAGACCTATAAAAACCGTGCTCTAATGGAGGAAGCAAAAAAAAGGAGAACAGAAATGAACTGGCGGCTGTTTCCCATAAGATGCTTCCGCTCTTTATATTGATCGGTGCGGTGGAGTGCGTAAAGACACTATCCAGGCTGGAGAAGCCGGAAGCAGATAACTGGTCTGAAGAGATCCGGCAGGAGACAATTACCCTGTTAGAAAAAATAGACGCAATACTGGAGAAGGCGGAACAGTACAAAAAGAGACGCTCCTGAAACTTATAACACTATAAAATATATGGCATTAATTAAATCAGTACGGGGATTCTCCCCGGTGATCGGAGAGAACTGCTTCTTAGCAGAGAACGCAACTCTTATAGGAGATGTTACCATAGGTAAAGATTGCAGCATCTGGTACAATACCGTACTGCGCGGGGATGTAAACCCTATCCGGATAGGAAATCAGGTCAATATCCAGGATGGCACGGTACTCCATACCCTCTATGAGAAATCAGTCGTAGAAATTGAAGATTATGTCTCTGTAGGGCACAACGTAACTATTCACGGAGCACAGATAAAGAGCTATGCACTCATTGGGATGGGATCTACTATCCTGGATCATGCCATAGTGGGAGAAGACGCCATTGTAGCGGCCGGTTCATTGGTATTAAGCAATACAGTGATCGAACCGTACACCCTCTGGGCAGGTGTACCTGCCAGGTTCATCAAGAAAGTTGATCCGGCACAGGCTAAAGAGCTCAATCAGAAGATAGCACACAACTACATTTTCTACTCAGAATGGTATAAAAAGGAGGAAGAGTAAACGATCAGAAACGGATATGGCTGAGTATTTTATCGGTAGCGCCGGAACAGGACTTCACGTAATCAGCCGCATTGATGCCGAGCTGGTCTAAGTAAGAAGGATCGCTGATCATCCGGTTCAGTTCAGTTTTTAACTCTTCATACGATTGAATAGTGATCGCTCCCTGTACTTCAAGTAGCTGGCGGGCTTCCATAAATTTCTGGAAATTAGGTCCGAAGATCACAGGTATACCATATACGGTCGCCTCCAGGATGTTGTGGATACCGACTCCGAATCCCCCACCGATATAGGCGATCTCTCCATACCGGTAAATGGAAGAGAGCAATCCGAAACAATCTATGATCAGACAATCGGCAGCAGCCAGCCTGGAAGGAGTCGCTTTACTGTAACGCACATACGGACGTTTGATCTTGTTGATGATCTCTACCAGATGATTTTCATCAATAACATGGGGAGCGATAATAAGCTTAAGCCGAGGATTCTCATTGAAATACCGGATAAAAAGATCTTCATCAGGACCCCAGGAACTACCCGCGACCAGGGTCAGTGAATTATTTTTAAATTTCTCTACCAAAGGAAGTTCTTTGGCTTGTTGCCGGATCTGGAGTACACGGTCAAAACGGGTATCCCCTGTTACCGTAACCTGGTCAATACCGATCTTAGCCAGGAATCTCCGGGAAGCTTCATTCTGTACAAAGAGATGATCAAAGTCTTTCAATACATCCCGGTAAGTACCTCCGTACCACTTAAAGAAGATCTGATCCTTGCGGAAGATAGAAGAGACACTATACACCGGTATATGGTGATCCTTTAACCCATCTAAGTAATTCTTCCAGAATTCGTATTTAATAAAGAAAGCCATAGAAGGGCGGGCCAGATCCAGGAACTTCTGCACATTCCGGGGCTTATCAAAGGGCAGATAACAGATAATATCAGCCTGTTCATAGTGTTTTCTTACTTCATAGCCTGAAGGAGAAAAGAAAGTCAGGAGTATTTTATATTCCGGATGTTCCGCTTTGATCTTTTCGATCAGAGGACACCCCTGTTCAAATTCACCTAAGGAAGCAGCATGGAACCAGATATACTTAGCATCTTTCTCCCGTTGCTGGCGTAACAGGTCATACACGATCCAATGCCCTTTGATCATTTTCCGGGGCTTGCGGCCGAAAAGAGCCGCCACGTGAACTCCCAGATTATATAAAAAGATAGCAATATTGTAAATCATCCGGATTTTATTTCCTGATTACTTCTACTGCTTTACGAATACGTTTTACGCTCTCCTCTTTACCCAGCAAAGCTGTAATGTCAAATATATGAGGACCTTTCGGTTCACCGACCACCGATAACCGGAAAGCATTCATGATATTTCCCAGGTAATAACCACTGGCTTCAATCCATCCTTTGACCTCTTTTTCCTGATTTTCTGCCGAAAAGTCCGATAAGTTTTCCAGAAGTGAAGCAAGTTCCGTTAGTCTTTCCGGAGTATCTTCTTTCCAGCGTTTCTTCACTGTTTTTTCATCATAACTCTCAGGAGCTACAAAAAAGAAAGAAGCGGCATCCAACAGTTCACTGATAAAATTGATACGCTCTTTCATCAGTCCGGCCACTGTAGCAACCCTCTCAACGGGAGCTTCCACCCCTTTTTCTTTCAGCACAGGCATAAATAAAGAAGCGATCTCTTCATTGGATTGCTGCTGTATATATTGGTGATTAAACCATTTCCCTTTTTCAAAATCAAATTTAGCTCCCGATCTGCTGCAACGGGCCAGATCAAAGAGTTTAATCAGTTCATCCAACGAAAGCAACTCCTGGTCGTTACCGGGATTCCATCCCAAAAGTGCCAGGAAGTTAATAACGGCTTCAGGCAGATAACCCGATTCACGATAGCCACTGAAAGTCTCACCGGATTTCGGGTCTTTCCATTCCAGCGGGAAAACAGGAAATCCCAGGCGATCGCCGTCCCGCTTACTCAGTTTTCCGTTCCCATCGGGCTTCAACAACAAAGGTAAATGAGCAAAACGTGGCATCGTATCTTCCCATCCCAGTGCCCGGTATAACAAAACATGGAGCGGTGCAGAGGGTAACCACTCTTCACCCCGGATCACATGGGTTATCTCCATCAGGTGATCATCCACGATATTAGCTAAGTGATAAGTGGGTAACTGATCCGCTGATTTATAAAGTACTTTATCATCCAGTACAGAAGAGTGAATGGTCACCTCTCCACGGATAATATCATTGACCACAACCTCTTCGCCGGGTGCGATCTTAATACGTACCACATACTGATCACCGGCAGCGATCAGTTTCTTTACCTCCTCCGCCGACAGCGTAAGAGAGTTCCTCATCCCCATACGGGTAGAAGCATCATACTGGAAATTAGAGATCTCCTTGCGTTTAGCCTCCAGCTCTTCAGGAGTATCAAAAGCAATATACGCTTTTCCTTCCTGCAGAAGCTGATCCACATATTTCTTATAGATCTCCCGCCGTTCGGATTGATGATAAGGTCCATGATCACCTCCTACGCCGACTCCCTCGTCAAAAGAGAGCCCCAGCCATTGAAAGGTTTCTAAGATGTACTCTTCTGCACCCGGCACAAAACGGGTAGAGTCTGTATCTTCGATCCGAAGAATAAATTTACCCCCGTGCTGACGGGCAAACAGATAGTTATACAAAGCTGTACGAACTCCACCGATATGGAGAGCCCCTGTAGGACTGGGGGCAAAACGAACTCTTACTTTTCTTTTCGGCATAATGTTTCTTTGTGTAAACCGCGGCAAAATTAATCTATTTTTTCCGAACTACATCACAACATCCCCCGAAGTGTGTATGTTAT
>JAJPZL010000394.1 GCA_021204375.1 Bacteroides sp. | reverse complement strand
GTCAGGATTCTGTACATTATATATATTCTCTGGAACCCCATGTTTCTCTTTAACAATATAGCAAACATCTTTATATATTGCATTACTAGGAATAACTCTAAGAGGCTCCACATTTATTACTAGGGGTTCATTTAACCAATAACGATAATCCTGAGTAAGATGGTAATTTACACGCCACAAGATAGATACCCGGTCTTTTAAATCATATTCAAAAAATCAGTATAAACTTCAGCAGCACTATAATCATCAACAACCCGGATACAGGCAGTATAAGATTCATTTTCCAAAATAAAACTTACACTTGGCAAATCTATTCCTATTTTACTTAACTCATATACTGTTTCCGTAAGCATCTTACTCTTATCAATAGGCTCCGGATTAGGAGTAGGTTTTGGATTCCCCCCAGTACCCGGCTCACTGGGCGGATCTACCGATCCGGAAAGATTGGGGTACTCCCAACCACTGTTCCAGTCATTGGGATCTTCGGGATCCGGATAAAAATAACACTGTTCAGTACACCATTCATCTGTTACAACCTCATAACAATTTCTTATTATAATAAGCCAGGTTCCATATTCATCCTCTTCCCAATAACTATCATCCTCACATTCTTCATCATAAAAGTAATAACACGAATCATAACAATCTTTGCCACGGGTCGTAATTCCATTATTACCAGGCTGGTTATTTGACAAAGAAATAGTAGTAGTAATCTTTCCATTTTCATACCTCTATCCATTTATAAATTCTCCATTTGGTTCATAAAATAATACAGCACCATCATAATCAGACTCCCGGTAGAGATAACTATTCCGCCCCATATTTTTGGTATTTTTTAAATAGTCATAACTACCCACAAAGATCATAATAAAACTACGGACCTCCTGTGTTACTATATCCTTCATCGTTATCATCCGGACTGTATTACGAATAGCTTTATCCGGATTAGCAGGATCAAAATGCTGTGCCGTCTCAGGATCCATAACAAGATGATTACCCCGGGTTTTAATGGGTGTCTCAACCACTTCATATCTCCCCCTGCGACTCTCTTTCCCGTTACTCCAATCGTGCTTTACTAGGGTTCCCGTACCACCTATATCCAGGGCAGAACGCATACTTACCACCGGAGCATAATTTGCCTCGTACCATTGCTGTGCTACTGTCAGGGTTAACTCCATATTCTTACCTGTTGATCGTCCTGTTGCCGTCTGGGAATTCTCCCACTGATCCTGACAGGAAAGCACACACAAGCAAAGAGAGACTGCACCCAGGATCGATGCTACCAGGATTTTCTTTCGTTTTAACTTCATTCTTTTGTGTTTTTTAAATTTGAAAAATAATAAAGAATATCTTCACCAAAAGCCTGACGAAGCTTCTGGTGAAGAATATAGGTATCAAAACCATATACTTTTACTTTCTCGGAAAGTATGGCTGCCGCCAGTTGCCTGGCCCGCTTCTCTTCGCCCATTGCCCGGTAGAGCCAGACCAATCTGCCCCGGGCCGCCTGCCGTACCGGGCTCATAAAGTGGGCGATCCCATAACACCGCTCTGCCTCCTTATACTGCTCACCTCTCAGATATACATCTCCCCGCATCAGCCACACTACGGGAGCAGAAAAAGACTCTTCCCAGTATACTGTTTTCTCCAATAAAAGAGCATCTTTTTGCAGGCGATTTAACGTAGAACAATAGAATACCCAGTAACCCGGCTCATACCGTAGAGCCGGTTCTAAAGCAGCCAACTGATCCATTAGTTCTTCTTCCTCATAGCTTCTGCCACTCTTTACCGATTCCTGGTAAGCGGTATAAGATAAAGAGAGGCAGTACTGTTGCAACGCCATACAGGCAATAAGAAAGATCAATCCGATACTACCTGCCAGGCTTATCTTTCGCTTGATCAGACAGATCGGTTTTACTCCCCGGGAAAGAAGAGCCAGAGTGATCACCAGCATCCCCTGCATAAGAACTACCTGGGCAGGAAAATTAAAAAGTCCCCATACCAGGTAAGCTACCACTACCCCTTTAAGAGTATAGTTCCGGAGCCTCCTACCCGGAATAAACAACACGCCCACTACCAGAGCGATATAAATAAGTACACCCACTACTCCATACTCCACCCAGATACGGACCGGTTCATTATAAGCCAGGTGGTTACTCCCTGCCACCCATTGATCCCGGTCACTCCCTTTCTCCTGTAAATAACGCGCCTGGTAATGCATATAATGGGCAGTAAATCCACCGGGTCCAAAACCGGTAAGCGGTTTTTCCCGGATCATCTCCAGGGATACTTTCCAGATCAGCAACCGTCCATCTGCCGAATCCTTTTTTATAGTATACAACCCATATAAACCCCCCAAAGTGACTCCACCCAAAAGCAACACCCACAGGCAGGTACGCCAACCGTACCGTATCCGGGGTTTATATACAGTACTTACCAAATAAAGAAAGGCCACCAGCAAAGCCAGCCACGAAGCACGGCTCCCGGATAAAACTACCAGGGGAGCACTGATATCCAGGATCACCAGAGAACCCATAAATAGCCGGTTATAACGCCTGTAACGGAGACCGGTTATCACCTTTGCGGCCGGCACCACCCATAACATGACCATGATCCCGGCAAATACCGATGGATTTTTATAAGGACCTGTGATCAGAAAGTAAGGATTACCGGAAGTCACCCAGCCACCCAGCTGCAGGTATCCGTATAACGATAGGGAGAGACAACCGGTAAGCAGGAATAATAGAGCATCTTCCAATGGTGGCTTCGCAAAGAAGAAACCGTCAGATAAAGCAAGACCAGGAATAATACCCTACAGGCATAGGCGGTAGAATAGTTGTAAAAGAGAGCAAGATAGAGAACTCCATCCGCTACTATACAAAGATCCAGCTAGGTAAGAGCCCGGAAAGCGTTCCGGAAATTCCACACAACTACTCCCCCTGTCAGCAACGCTCCATAAAACAACCCCTTTGGTACATATACGGTAGCAGACAGACGGTTATATACCAGGATAAAGAAGAGAAGGAGCATCCCCATCAATACCGAAGGAACATCCCGGGCCACTGTCTTGATAGTTAAGTTTTTCATAAGGACTTACCGGCAATAAAGAGTTCCCTTTTCAATGTATCCGTATGCAGGAAATATTGCTTCCTTTCTAAGTAGAAGAAGGGCAACTCCTCCTTACCCTCCGTCAGGTTCCGGAGCCTGAAAAGAGTAGCTTGCGGTACATCTTCCCAATCCAGGAAATTGGCAGAAGCATACTTCACGCCTGCCTCCTTCCACCCCTGGTCGTAATACATCAGTACATACCTATTTTGCCGTACAATGCCGTTATTGGCAGTACGGGGTACAAAACGCCAATAAGTGATCGTTGCCGGACTACCAAAATCCATTCCAATACGGGAAGAACCCGCGAAGGTGAGATAATCCCCGTCAAAAGCTACTTCCGATTTACTCCCTGTTCTAAGCGGTGTGCCCAGTATACGGCAAAGTCCTTCATCTTGCTGTAACTTCTCTTCTTCCCTGGAAAAAATAGGCAACGGAGTAGGGGTTACACACCTATGATCACCGGATCTGGCTCCCAGAAACTTCAGATGGGCTATATTAACCGGGCCACGGTCGTGCGTAGTAAACAGGTAATACCGGTATTTTCCGGGCTTCTCAACAGAGAGCTGCTGCAAAAAAGGATAAGGAGTATGACCCAGTACACACAGTGTATCGAAATTTTCCAGCTTTTCATTACTACCCAGCAAAAGGACTCCCCTTAATCTCTCCTGTAAATCTCTAAGCCTTCTCTTCTCCGGATATTTCCGTTCTGTATGCATGGATAGAGTACGGGTAGTATCACAAGAGAGTGTCAGGTAAAAAAGTTTCCGAAGCGGAGCAGACAGCTTCCCGGTACGGTACAACACTCCATCTTTAACGGTTATATCATATACCTTTCCGGGCTTATTTCCAGAAAGAGAAAGAGGAATTTCCGGTACCGTCCCATCTGCCTGGATCATAAAAGGTTCTCCCACCGGTATAAGCCGGTCCTCATCATAACAGGCAGGAAAAAAGAGAGTATTCAGGGGTACTTGTTCAAAGATCATCTGCTCTTTCCTGGAGTCCACTCTTCCCCAACTCACCGGATTTAACTCTCCCTGCAAATCCATACAGAGATAAACTACCTGGTTTTCTACTCTTTCTGTGAAAGGAAGCCGGAGAGTAACCGTCTGGTGATAATACCAGGTCTGGTCAGCAAGCAGCGGAGTATCAAAAAGCGATGGTATAGCTTCATGGACAGCAGCCATAAACCAGGGAGTATTCCGTTGGGCACCAAAGGTTTTCCGATAGACTTTACCGGCATATTTAATATCACTCTCCCAATCCTCCCGTATATTATTATCGGGTGCCGTATAAGGTTGCCAGATACCGGTTGAATCGGGTGATACACACCAGAAGTGGCGCTGGGTACGCTTCCGCCACTGGGGAGTAAATTCATACACCACCGGAATGCCACACGCCCGTAAAATGTTACAACTCCAGTTAGTCATATTGTAGCAATCCATCTTAAATTTAGGCAGGAAAAGGTCGTATATCCCGGCATGTTCTTTAGGGTGGGTATGTTTATTGATCAACCGGCATTTATCCACATATACTTTAAAACGCTCCAGCGGATCAGTGATTGAAGGCGGGGAATTCTCCTTCAATATTCTCTCTTCATAGAGCGACCGGATGGTGGATTTATCCAGCATTAATGCCTCATTAGTCACCCGGTAAGGCGATACAAACTCTTTAAACTCATCAAAAGGCATATCTTTCAGGTAAGGACTCTCCTTCCACACTGTAAGGGCCTGTTCAATAGTAGTGATCAGGAACGCTGCAGATACGGTGGTCATATCCCACTCATCCGTAAAAGCCGGTTTCGGAGACGATAAACCATTAAATCCGGCAGCCAGTTCCAGACGGAGCGAATCGTATTCCCAAAGCTGCAAAGGCTGTATATCTGCCAGTTCCATTCCCTTAAAGAGTTCACTATAGAGCGAATCGGTCCCTGTAAAGAAGGCTTTATAAGAAACATCTACCTCAATAGTAGTACGGCTTTTGTGATACGGCATATTGGCGACAATAAAACAGGCTGCTCTATAAGGTGTTCGTCCCTGATCTTTAAAATAAGCCAGGACCTCTTCCATCTCTGCACGGTTATTTCTCGCTGCTTCCAGTGTATGTTTTACCTCCTCCGAATAAGGAGTACAGGCTACCCATATAAACAGGATAGCCAGATAATGTAGTTTTATCATATGGATTACGTATAATATTTACTCAGTAAGAAAGGGTGAATAGAGAAAATATGATCCTATAGCATATTTATCACGAATATGCCATAC
>JAJPZL010000160.1 GCA_021204375.1 Bacteroides sp. | reverse complement strand
ACGAATGTAGGGATGAAAGTACCCACACCGTTTTTGTTACTACAAAGTAACAGCAGGTTGTGTTCCCTGCACAGCTCAAGGGCCGTACGTATCCGTGTCACGGCAAGCGGGTATTCGGCCCGTATGTAGAAGATCCCCTTGTCGGCTCCTACAGCATAAGCCGCTATGATCATCCCCTCTATCACACGGAACGGATAAGACTCCAGCATCATCCGGTCCATAAATGCACCGGGATCCCCTTCATCCCCGTTACAGATCACATATTTTTCTTTTTTACCGGATGCTGCTACGATCTACCATTTCTTTCCGGTAGGGAAACCTCCTCCTCCCCGGCCCCGGATACCGCTCCGCAGGATGGTGTCAATGACCTGGGCAGGCAATTGGGTATGAAGGACTTTAGAGAGCCCTTCAAACCCTCCGTTGGCCCTGTATTCCTCCATGTGTAAAGGAGTAAGGAATCCGTACCCTTCGGTAGAGATGTGTTTTTGTCCCGCCAGAAAGCTGTCTATTACTCCGGTACGCTCCTCTTCAGGTTTCCAGATCACATTGTCCCAGGTTACATCCGTATGGAACATGTCGATCTGGTTAAGCAGGTTGTTCTTGAGCCGGTTTACATACCATGCCGGTTTAAAATGGTGATGCAGGATCTTTTTGATCTCGGCTGCCTTTACATTGGAGTAACGGGTGATAGCCACCCGGAGGTCACTACATCGATCAGGGGAACTTTGTTGCACACTCCGACACAGCCTACCGATTTGATGGTTACATCAATACCCAGTTGTTCAGAGGCTCTCTCCAGTTCCCGGTAAATATCGGTTGAACCACTTGCCATGCAACACGATCCCATCCCCAGGCGTATTTCACCGGCTATGTGCCGTTTTTTCCGTTCCGACTCTTCTTTCGCTTTTTCCTGCTGCCCGGCCAGAAAATCCTCTACTACCTCATTCACCCTTCCGGGCAACATATGTCCGTAGATCTTTTCATCAATTTGCACGACCGGAGCCAGTGTACAACACCCCAGACAGGCTATTTTTTCAATGGAGAACTGTTTATCGGTTGTGGTGATACTCCCCTCTTCAATACCAAGCTCACGGACAAAAGCATCATACACATTTCCGGCTCCCTTTACATGACAGGTGGTCCCCGTACAGACCTTGATCAGGTGTTTTCCCAGCGGGATATGCCGGAACTGGGAATAAAAAGTGGAGACGCTGATCAGTTGCGCCCGGTCTATCTCCGTGCGTTCATAGACTCTTTCAATGACCTCCGCGGGTAGGTAGTTGAATTCACTTTGCAAAGCCTGCAAAAGAGGGATGATCATTTCCCGGCCGGTCCCCGTACGATCAATGATAGCATCGGCCTTTTCAAGCAGTGCCTTCCGGCTTTCCGGAGCAGAATGTTCACATTGACAACTCATATCAGTTCGTTGCTACACAATAAATACTATTTTCTGTTCGTACAATGATCCTCCCGTCCGTAAAGGCAGGAGTGGCATAGGTACGCTCGCCGGTATCAAAGGAGGCCAGCAGGGGGAGTTCCCCGTTGGCAGAAAAAATATACATTTTACCCTCGTTGCTGAACTGGTATATCTTACCCTCTACCAACATAGGGGATGAGTAAAATTCGGTATTCAGTTCCTGAACAGTGGTCACTTCGCCGCTCTGAGCGTCAAAAGCAGCGATCACGCCATAACTGGTAGATACAAATACATACTCCCGGGTAGCTACAGGGCTGGCTACCTCGGGAAGGAACTCATCCGATTCCCACAGGATCGTCCCGTCTACCCCATTGATCGCTACCAGTTTAGAATATTCACTGGCCCCATAAATAACACCGGCTGCACTACAGGCACTGGCTCCTACTTTACCTGTAAGGCACTCTACCCGCCAGAGTTGCTCTCCGTTAGCGGGATTATAGGCGGTTATGCCCGGATTACCCATCAGGACAAGTTGGGACTAGTTATTGACGGAAGCTATAATGGGCGAACTCCAGGTCACTTTTTCTGTCCGGTCCCTGCTCCACCGCTCACTTCCCGTATTGACATCCAGGGCTACCACTTTTGGCGAGTTGGCGTTGTCGTACTGTACCAGCAGCAGGTTCCTGTGGATAAGCAGGGAAGAGGCATAGCCGTAATGATTTTCCGGTACCCCGAGATTTTTGGCCCAGAGTTGCTTTCCTTCGCTATCCGCACAGATAAGATTTCCGGCAGCAAAGATAGCACAGACCTGTTTGCCATTGGTAGCGACCGTAGAAGCAGCCAGTCCGGTATCTTCGGTTGTTTTGGGCATTTGTGCGGGTGAACCCGGTATACCGGTTGTAGCCAGCTTCCAAAGTTGTTCTCCGGTACGAAGGTCGTAGCAGTAAAGTTCCCGTATCTCCTCATCGGCTCCTGTCAGGTAAATGCGGTTCCCGTGGATCACCGGCGAATTATACCCGCTACGGGGTACTTCGGTACGCCAGGCGATATTCTCTCCTGCCTTCAGATCCCATTTGATAGGAATGCCCCGTGCAGCCGACCATCCGTTGGAATTGTTCCCCCGGAAGGCCTGGTGAGTCACTTTGGGGATCTCCGGCTCTTCAGCGACCGGAGTGGTTGCTCCTGTAAGAGGGGGCTCTTCCCCTTCTCCGTCCGCCCGCTCTGCTCCTTCCCCTTCCTCTCCGGGAACGGCTCCCTCTTCTTCCCGCTCTTCCGCATACTCTTCAGCCGCCGGGCTCTCTTCCGTATAGGCTACCAGTTCCTCCGCCACAGGCTTCTTCTCCTGTCGGGTGCTCAGATAGGGAGAGGTCAACCCTACGAAGAAGATGGCTACAGCAGCCACACCCGCCACTACCCAACGGATGTATTTGCGCGCCTCTGTTTTGATAGTCCATTCATCAATAGGATCAATCTCTTTATCGGGTATATGCCTGGTTTCGGCGTAATAAAAACGTAGAGCAATAAAAAACACAGTAACCATTCCCAACAGGATATAGACTCCGTGCATCAGATGGTCCATCCGGATGAAATAAGCCCGCCGGGCCAGCAGGTCGATCTGCCGGATCTGCTCCTGTAACACAGTGTTACCGGCATTGGCATCGTTTATCTCTTTCAGTGTTTCTACCACACCGCTCTGTAAAGGATTGACATCTTTTACCTGAAAATAGTTGGTCACCGGCATAATGGCAAAGGTGACAATGAAGACGACCGATACCACAATAATGTTCCTTAGTATTGTTTTCCTCATATATCTTGTTTTTTGTCTTTCTGATTTTGTGGACAATAACTAAAACAACGGGCACAGCTTACGCAGGCTGTACCGTTAATTTCATACGTTCTCCGGGTACGTTTAACAGATAATCCGATCAGCGAGAGCCCGACGACAAGCCCGATCAGGGCACCGACTATGGTTCCGTACAGCTTAAAATCTTTTGCTGTTCTTTCTGCTTTTTCCCGGAGGGATTCTATCGTTCCTCCCTGTCCGTAAAACGCTTCAAGCTCCGGCGAGAGCCTGTCCTGCGAGTTAATTTCCTGCTCCATAACCATTCCATAGAGGCGTATCTCTTTATTCCCCTGGCTCAGGCTATCGCTTGCCAGGTTCATGAACAGGGCTCCGGCTATTGCCAGCAGGGGAAGCACTGTCAGATAGAGAAGGATCCGGTGCACTCCCCGGGTACGACTCTCTTTAACACGGTTCTCGTAAGGCGGCATAATAGTATCTACCGGACAGGCGTTGTGGCAGAGCTCACAATTGATACATTTTTTTGCGTAAGGGCAGGTTTCCAGACAGATACCCGGGAAAAAAGACTGAGTAACGCTCCGTAAGAACAGATAAAACGGCAGAAGGGACGGCCGGTAAATACCGCCGATATTAACAGCAGGATGCCAAAAGTGATCAGTCCGATATCTCCACCCAGGCGGAATATCCCGATAAAAGGATCAAAGCGACAGATAATAAAGCTGCTCCGTGTTACGGCATAGAGGATAGCAAATATCAGGTAGATCCAGGGGATCATACCAAGTACAGCGGTAACAGCTTTGGATAACCGGTAATTTTAACATTCACGATCTCCTGAAGTGCGCCCAACGGACATACGCCGGCACAGAACGCCCTCCCGAAAAGAAAGGCGAACAGAACAGGAAGTATAAAAAAGAGGAGAACGCTCAGGGGCATAACATAGCCGGGATCGGCCAGTACCAGGGAGACGTTTTGTATGGCTCCGATGCTGCAGACACACCCAGAACGGAAGAATCCGAAATAGGCTACAGAAAGCATGGAGATCTAGACAATGGGTTTCCGTTGCCGTTTTTTGATCACCGCCCAGGCTACAATACTCATCATCACCACCAGCAGAAGAATATCCAACGTGGTCCAGAGCGCTTCGTTGGGTACCGGATAAGAGTGGTCAGGATAGGTGTAACCCGATTCAAAATCGGGTTTGGGAAAGCGGTTCTGTGCCGCCAATCCCCGGCCGGCAAGGAACAAGAACAGGGTAGATAGCTTTTTTTCATTCGTCTTTCAATTGGTAGGCCATGGCACGGAGTACCCGGGTGATAGCATCCGCCGGACAGACAGTCGCGATCCGGCATTCGTTACAATTCTTACATAATTCCTGTTTGATCTGCAGGTAGAGCGAACCGTTACCGAAGGAGTTACACCCTTTTACACACTTCCCGCATCCGTTACACAGGTTTTCATTAATGGTATATTCAAAGTAGGGATCTTCTACAAATTTCCGTTCAATAGCTCCGGTGGGACACATCATATTCTCTGCTGCCGTATTCAGCTCTTTCACATTGCTGCGGTAGTAGCCGCCGCAAAGGTCGCAGTAACCGCACACCCGGCTGGCATGGATACATTTTACAGCCGACAGGGGCAATACACAGTGCGTTTCGTACCGTCCGCAATGAGTGCATTTCCCGGGATCGATCTGCCAGAAGTAGGTAGCTTCGGAACTGATCCCTTTTCTCCCGAACGCTCCGGCCAGGGCGAGTATGGATCCGCCTGCCAGTACGGAACCGCATATCTTCAGGAACTTACGGCGTTCCATCGGGTTATTTTTAACGGGTTTCTTCTCTTCCATAATTTATCCGATCTTGACTCCTTTACGCAAAGGACAATTCACTTCGTAGGCGGCACAGGCAGTCTGCCCTGTCAGGACCGGGTCATAGTGGTAAACCGAGAGCACCTGGTCCCCGGCCGCATAGACTTTATCATCCTGCACTCTTATATGATAAGCTGCCGCACCTCCTCCCAATGCCTTGCTATCCAGTAAAAGCGTATGGAACCGGCCGTCACTACCGTAGCAACTGACACGGGGGTTCCCCTTTTCAGAGGTAATGATATTCCCTGCCGGGGTATGTGAAAGATACACCGGATTGCAACATCCCGTAAACCGGCCCGGTGCTCCGCCTGCCTCTCCGAAGGATCCGAGGTAGGTTCCATCCGGAGCATACTTCTCTACCAGGTGCCTGCCGGAGTTAGAACAGTAAATAACATCCCCGACGGCTTCTATACTAAAGGTATAGCTCGGTATAACAAATCCATTAGGACTCTGTATAAAGCGGACAAAGGCTCCCTGCTCCGTATACTGGCAAATATTTTTCATCGTCGCATCGGTCACATACACAGAGTTACCCGTGTGCGTGAAGGAACAGTAATTGGATCGTTCACTGCATGCATCCAACTGTCGGAGTAGTTCTCCCTGCATCGTATAGACCTCTATACGGGAGGGATACAGGAGATAGATATCCTGCTCCTTCACCAGGATATCCCTTACCGGTCCGGGTATGGCAAAGTTATGGAGTAAAACACTTTGAGTGTTGTATATGGATACGGCATTGGGGGTTACAATGTAGAGTTTGTCTGCAGCCAGCTCAAAGGCTTCTATCTTCTCCCCGGTCCCGAAAGAGGAGACAAGTTTATAGGGGGAACGATACGCCTCCTCCTGCACAGGTTTTATAATGGTATCCTGTAGGGAAGCATTTCCCCGGGAATAGTGGAATATCCTGCGCAGGGAAAAGCCGGATACCAGGAGGATACTTCCTCCTGCGAGAAAGGAGCCACAGAGTTGGAAAAACTTTCTGCGGGATACATGTTTCAGGTCTTTTTCTGGTTCAATATTTCTTTTCTATTTTTGGATGTTCCGGTCAGGTCTCCCCTCCGTCATCCGATATCTGTTCTTTGAAAGATAGCTATTTTGTTCTTACCCGCTACGTATAGCTTCTCTCCCCGGGTCTTTACTTCGTAGGGTCTGTTCCCTCCTCCCAGGTGGCGGGCCGTCAGCCAGAGTTCTTTGTGTTTCCCGGTACGCTCAAAGGTATTGATAAGGGGATTCCCCTTTTCGGAGGTAATAAGGTCTCCCTCGGCCGTAAAAGCAATATAGGCAGGATTGCAACATCCGGCAAAAAAGCCAGTCTCTCCCCCACCGGTCCGCCGAAAGAGGCAATAAATTCCCCATCAGGGGTATACATCTCTACCTGGTGCCTGCCTGAGTTCACACAGTAAATCGTATCGTTCCGATTCTCAATGGCAAAGTTGTGGCTCGGTATAATAAAACCCCGGGGGCTCTGTATAAAGGTCACAAAATTACCCTCGTGCGTATATTTACAAATGTTCTTGTTGGCTGCGTCCGTTACATAGTCAGATTGCTCCGTTAATGTGAAGGAACAGTAATCCGACAGGTCGCTACAAGCCTCTCACTAATGAACAAGTTCTCCCTGCGGGGTATATACTTCTATACGGGTAGGATACAACAGGTAAACAGAACCGTTGCAGAGGGCTATATCTCGCACGCCTTCTTCCGAAGCAAACCGGTGTTGAAGTTCTCCGTCCATACCGTACCTGTAAACAGTGGTACCTGCCGAAATATAAAGACTCTCTTCCGCCAGTTCAAAGCGGTTTATCTCCTCCGGCACCTCCAACGATCCTGTCTCCTGCCAGGGAGAAACGAAAGGTTCGTCAGCAGTCAAATCCTCTCCGGCATAGCTTATTTCCGGTCTGTTAAGACCGGAGACCATATACCAGACAAACCCTCCTACCAGTAGAAAGAGGGCTAGGTTCACTCCTGTTTATTTGATTCTCCTGTTCATTTTTATCATTTATACTCCAATATATACATAGAATAGCTACTGAGAGATACTAAATAGTTACTTTCAGACACTTCACCGTATGCGCATCCCTCAAGATCAGATACCCGTCCGCATACGCCAAAGGTCCCCAGGCATCCACTCCCTCCTCTATGACCTGTTGCTTCTTGATAAATTTCATCTCCCTGTTCCCCACTTCGTACAAATAGAGTTCTCCATCATCTTTAAAGACAAAAAGATGACCATTGATAACCAGGTAGGGTCCTAATCCGAATCGCTCGTCGGCTGCCGACGACCATACAGGAGTATGAAGGTCCCCCGAGGAGTAGCAGACCAGTTTGCCCCGCAGGGCTCCTCCGTCTTTAGGCATTACACTGATGATCATATCCTTGTAAAGGATCGTGGTCTGTTGCTCACTGGCGAGCCCTTCACTGGGTTTATACTGCTCTACAAGAGCAGGTACCCAGGTATTCCCGGTACGCTCTACCCTCAGCAAAGCTCCTCCTGTACCGTAACCTGCCACCAGGAACATAGAGTTCCCGGAGAGTTGTAAAGGGGAAGGTGCTATCACAGAGGACTGCCACCCGGATATATCCCACAAAAGTTTTCCGGTATCTTCCTTTTCAGCAGACACGCCACACACCCCTCCTACTCCGGCATACACATAACTCTTTTTTCCTCCGAGTGTCATGGGCATTACAGAAGAGTGGGACATTTTATAGTTCACACTGTTGGGAGTTTCCCAAAGTATCTCACCCGTCAGGCAGTCTACCCCGATCATCAATACTTCCGGGCCGGCAGGGGCCAGTACCAGCACATCATTATCTACCAGCGGGCACTGCCCGGCATACCAGAAAGGGACCTCGGTCGTATATTGTTTCTGTAGGTCCAATGTCTATATCAGCTCCCCGGTAACGGGATCACAGCACATCACATGGCCTTGCGGCCCGATAGTTATAATATACTCATCACTGACCACAGGTACAGTCCGGGAGAAACTGTGGTTGCGCTTCATGGGTACCCGATACCAACGACGCCACAGCTCTTCACCGGTCTCCAGGGAGAAGCAACGCAAGGCATCGGAACTCAATGCTTCATCGTAATCCAGGAAATAGGCTATTCCGTTATAGATGACCGGAGCTGCGTGCCCTTCTCCCGTCTCCACACTTCAGACAACCGGAAATTCACCCGGCCCCGTATGCAGGCTTTCGACCGTGACAAGGATGTTGTTGCGTTCTGCACCCCGGAAGGTACTCCACCGCCCAGAGAGCGGAGAAACAGCTTCGGCATAACGCATAAAATATTCACCGATCACTACATCATCGACAGTACGGGTCACTCCTTCGGGACGATTATCGGCTCCGGGTTCGTGAAGCAAAAACGTATGCCGCTCCGGAGTATAGATGTGCCATCCGGCTATTACACCGATATAGAGCAATATCACAGCAACGGTGGTATATGTAATTATTTTCTTTTGTTCCATCCTATAGGGGTTACCGGCTATTTTATTTTATAGGCCATAAGTGCATTACCATGACGTACATAGAGAGTTCCCCGATAGATAACCGGGTGTGCCCAGTGCTGGTCGGTACCCAAGGTGACAGGGAAACGGCTGATCAGCCCAAACTTTTCCGGTGTTATCTTTACCAGGGCTATATCTCCCCGGTCGGAATAGCAATACAACATTCCGTCGGCTGCTATAACGGCTCCGGTGGGGAGGGTATTGTCTTTATAGCTTATCTCTCCGGTCTGCCAGTTCACCGCATACCAATATTTATTGTTATCTCCGGAACCATATACATGATCCCCTACTTTAACTATTCTTCCGGTTTTCGAATCTATCTCTTTTTGCTCCCATACCTGTTCTACCTTTTTGCCTCCGTTCTTCAACTGTAACATCACAGACCCCTTTCCATACTCAAAAGTACAGAGTAGCCTGTTATTACTGTACACCGGTGTATTGGCATGTACGTTCCGCTGGTTTTTGTAAGGATGCGACCAGAGCTTTTCCCCGGTACCGGCATCGATACCGATTATATGGTTAGCTGTGATAGTAACGACCATAAGTACCTCCTGGTCTGTCAGATAGAGGGCCGAGCAATAGGCAGAGAGATCCTCCTCTCCCGCACAACTCCAGATAAGAGCTCCCGTTCTTTTGTTCAGGGCTACTATATTGTGCTCTTTCCCTCCGGGAGTGAACACCACCTTTTCCCCGATCACAAACGGAGACTCATTTACCCCCCAGCGTATGTTGGAGGCTCCGAAATCACTCTCTATGTTTTTACTCCACACGATATCCAGCGTTTGTTCATTCAGGTAATAGAGATCGCCCGTTCCACTGTACAGATAGATCATCACGTCACTGACGGTAGGAGTACCCCGTGATCCGTTATAACTGGTATCCCATTCGGGAACATACTCTTTTTTATGAAGCAATTTACCGTTGAGATCCAACACATACAAATACCCTTCACCATCAGTCATTCCGGTGATGTATATTTTATCCGACGCTATGGCAACAGACGAATGTCCCTCTCCCAATCCGTCGTAGTACCAGAGCATCTCAGGTCCGTCGGCCGGCCACTCTTTCAAAAGTCCGGTCTCGTTATAGATACCTGTACGGTCTGTTCCTCTCCATTGGATAGTTTGTTGTGCCGCCAGGGAGAGCGGCAACAGACCCAGCAAAAGAATTGTCAGCTTGTTCATACCTCAGGAATTAAAAGAGTGGTTCATTTTATTTCATAGGCCATTAAGGTATCACCGTGGCGTACATACATAGTGTCCTGGTAAATGACAGGATATGCCCAATGCTGGTCCGTCCCCATAGTAACAGGGAACTGGCTGATAATATCAAATTTCTCCGGATCCGGTTTTACAAGTACCAGGTTCCCTCTGTCGGTGTAACAATACAGCAGTCCGTCGGCCGCAATGATAGTGCCCATTGCCTGTCCTTTCTCCCTGTAGGTAATTTCGCCTGTCTTCCAGTTCACGCAGAACCAGTTGCGGTTGCTGTCGCCCGACCCGTATGCATGATCACCTACTTTCACCATGCCTCCGATACGGTTATCCAGTTCGGTTGCCTCCCACACTTTTTCCACGCTGCACCCTCCGTCGGTGAGTCTGAGCATTGTTGAACCTTTACCGTAACCACTGATACAAAGTAACATGCCGTCCGAATAGACAGGAGTATTGGCATGCACCGAGTGGCGGTTCTTAATTTCGTAAGACCACAGTTTTTCTCCGGTATCAGCATTCACTCCGATCACATGATTGGCAGTGTGCGTTACAATAAGCGGTACTTGCTGGTCGCGGATATACAAAGGAGAGCAATAGGCGGAGAGATCTCCCTCACCGGCACAACTCCAGATAAGGTCACCCGTCTTTTTATTCAGGGCAACAATATTATCCTTTTTCCCCCCGGGAGTTGCAATGACCTTATCACCGATGACCATGGGAACTTCGTTGATCCCCCATTGAATGTTGCTGGAATCGAACTCCTTTAACAAATTTTTCTTCCAGACTGTGTTGAGGCTGTTCTCTTCCATACAGACGAGGTCGCCTCTTCCGGAAATGATATATATATTTCCGTCACTAACATTCACCGTACCACGCGATCCGTTGTAGCTCTCATCCCACTCATCACCGTATTCTTTTTTATTGAGCAGTTTACCATTCTTATCGAAAACATACAGGGATCCTTTATTACCGGTCATTCCCGTTACATAGAGTTTATTGTTGGCTATGGCTACGGAGGAGTGCCCTTCTCCCAGTCCGTCGTAATGCCAGAGCATCCGGGGGCCTTCGGCAGGCCACTCTTTCAGCAGGCCGGTCTCGTTATAAATACCGCTGCGGTTGTTACGCCACTCTATGGAATTCTGTGCGGATAACACAACTGTAGTTAATAATACAAAAGAGGCAAGTACTTTTTTCATGGTTCTATCTTTATAAATTGCAATTTTTTTGTATGTTCTTCAATGCTGTAAGAGTAAATGTCAGGTTGTATAGCTCTTCCGAATACCACAACCGGGCAAAGTAGAGCCCGATAGGTTCGGGATCGTTCATCCGGCCTGCGGTGAACCGGCTGTACAGGAACTCTACTCCTGCGGATACCGGATCTTTCCAGGCTTCTCTTCCGGCTGCCAGGGCGCTCAGGGCCCGTGCCGTCAATGTTGCTTTAGAGGGTACTCCTTTGTTTCCCCCCCATCCTCCGTCGGGATTCTGAACACTTACCAGAAAAGTAACTCCTTTCTCTGTCATTTGCTGGGCAAGCCGGTTCTTAAAGCCTGAGAGGTAGTCTACCGCTACTGCTGTTCCGTAGACAGGGGAACGTTTGTCAACCGCATCCTGGTCTCCGAACCAGAGCGGGGTCCAGGATCCGTCAGCTGCCTGCGCCCGCTCCATCTAGGTAAGAAGTTGTGCCATACTGCGGCGACATTTTCTCTGTAAGCCTTCAGGCAATACAGGGTACCATAACCGGAATGCCCGCAAAGCGTGGGCGGATATATCGGCACTGCTCCTGTCAAAAGGTAGCTTTCCCCACCCTTTACAAAAGGTGGGCATACCTCCATCGTTATTCTGTAAGGCCAGTAGCCACTCTATTCCTTTTCCTATTTCCGGCGTATAGGCTCCCTCCTGTAAAGTATGAAGGGCGACCAGTGTACCCGAAGTATCATCCGCATCCGGTACCGATCCGCTCAGGTCTGTCCAGCCCCAGCCCCCCTCCTGGGCACCGGTAAAGGGATGCCGGTAGTTAAATGCATTTCCGCGGATCATCTGTGCCAGTTGTTCCTTGTCGGGGATATCGTTGCCCAGGGCACGTACGCTCAGGGCAGTTACCCAGCCGGCAAGGTCGGTATCTATGGGCCACGATCCATCTTCCCGTACCGTAGAAGCCAGGAAGTGTGCAGCCCGCCTGGTAGTTACATGGTCCCGGAATCCCGCCTCACTCATACACATAGAAACAAACGCAGTGAGGGGGCAGCCTCAAGGTATCCCCCGTTTGGTGGCTGTAATTTTCCCAGTACACGGAGCGAGGAACCGATAAATACTTCCCGCAAAGGATGCAGGATCGTTTTATCTCCTTTCCTGTGTCGCACTATACCCACGGCGATCAGTGCGGGAATAGCATAGCTTACTACAGGTAAGTTCAGGAAACGGAACAACCGTTGCGACAATACGGAGAGTTCGAAAGGAAGGCGGGGTATCCGGTTCCAGCTATCAATAACTCCCGCAAGGGCACACATAACCAAAATGGGAGCAGAAAAAGTGAGGTCTTTTCCGTAATAGGCCAGTACTCCGCTTATAATATGCTGATCCGTTGTTCCCCCGAACTTCTCCCTGAGGTACTCTTTGTTTTTTCAGGGGCTGCCTGCAGTGCATAGAGAGAGGCATAGGATAGGAGGGTAGCCGTCATATTGGAGGGGCTTTCGGTAGTATCTCCCCAGGAACCATCCTCTCTCATCGTAGAGAGAAGCCACCCTTTCCCTTTCCGGATATGACCGGCATATTTCTCCCGGTCAATCGTATGCAGAGCAAAAACGGATACAGAGGTGGAAATGGCACTCGAGGAGAGTTTTCCCCGCTAGATCTTTCCCGGGGTACACCGCTGCTTCAGCTCCCGGCATAAAGCCTCTGCCATTTGTTCTATCTTTTCATTCAGCTGCATGCTCCTAAAGCTAATAATCCATAAAAAGTATATTCCATATCACTGCTATTTTCCAGTAATGTAGGAGCAAATCCTCCGCTGTCCAGCCAGTGGGCCTCTATAAAATCAAGGGGAACCACAGCCGGTTCCATATTATAGTTACGCAGGGTGAACAGCGCGGTTGCAGTCGATAAAAGATCGGGCACAGGGGTATGGGGAGTGGCCTTATAACCTCCCGAAGGATCCTGTATCTCACGCAGATAAACAATATCGTTATTGGATTTATATCCTGTCAGCTGCCCGGTTACCGACAGTGCAGCCGCTGTTGCATTGACAGTCGCGGTTCCTGCTCCTTTACGGTTGGCATATCCTCCTGTGGATACCCGGTAAGGTTGAAGATCCTGCAGCCAGGTGGCTGATCTTCCTACAGAGTGGCGAGTATCTTCCAGTAAAGAGTACCAGATAAACCGGGTATAGGGCGAAAAGGGATCTCCGTTGAGTAGCATTTTAAAAGATCTTAACGGGGGTATCTCTACTTTACGGAACAGTGTCAGCAAGGCCCCGGCTTTTCCCCTTCGGATCAGGGTAAGCAGGTTCCGGCAACGAATCCATGCGGCATAGTGAATAAGATCCAGTGCTTCGGTATCTACGCTGTCCAGGTATTGTGCTGTTCTGCGGCTATCAACCGGAAGCCCCGTCAGGTAGGCCAGCATCAACCCAAAAAGAGTGTAGTAGAGATCTTCTTTCCCGCTTTTATCGGTGAAGGCACCGCCAGAGGTCTGAGAAGAGACCACATACTCCTTTACCCGGTCCAGTGCTTCCTTACCCAGTTGCCCGATCCCGTTCCGGAGGATCTCCAGGAGTTGTATGGATAGGGTCCGTTTCATGTTAATATCTTTTTAGTGACCCAGAATAAGAGACGTTTTAATTCCGGGTTCTTTATCGCCCTCAAGGAAGCAATGGCCTCCTGATGATATGCTTCCGCCATTTTCTATACCTCTTCTATAGCTACCTTTAACAGAGGAGCACGTTCCGGATGAAACAAATACGCTTTTATATCCCCACAGTTCAACAGGGCAGAGAACTCTTCAGGGTATTTTCGGCAGATAATCGCTAAAACAGTAGAGGGACGCAACGCTATTTTTTCTGCTGTTTCATAATCAGTAACGTCGTCCTGTAACTGGTAAGCTATTCCCAGCGCACGTGCGTAGGTATGAAGAGCCTCCTGCAAAGAGGGATCGCCCCCCCTGCAAGGATCACCCCCAGGATCAACGAGACCTCAAAAGCCGGTACGGTCTTAGTACAGAATATTTCCAGTACGGTCTCCATAGTCAGCGGCCGGGGTTCCAGGCTCCATTGTAGTTCCATTCCCTGCCCCTTGCAAAGAGCAATATGGGCAACCGAAGCCTCCTGCATAAGATGGATGTTATTGCACAGGCTCAGCAACCGGTATCCCTCACCCAATAAAATATCACCGACATTAATCCCCACAGGTACTCCGTACCGGGAGTGAACCGTCTCTTTACCATAGCGCAAGATATCATTATCCTGTATATCGTCGTGTACCAGAGAGGCTTTATGAAAACACTCTACAGCTATGGCTGCCCGGCGTACCTCCAAAGGTATCTCCTTCTTTCCGGTAATTGCCATCCAGGTAGCTGCCAGCAGGTAAGGCCGCCATCTTTTTTCATCCCCACCCATCCAGCTACGGGCTACAGTGGTGATAGGGTCATCTCCGTCACTCAGCATCTCTGCCAGGTTTTCCGGTTTGAACTACTCTTTTACCTGGTTCTTCACCAGCTCATGATCCAGTAGATTGGCTCTCTTCCCGGATTGCAGAGCAAGCATCTGCTCCACATACTCCGTATCCACCGAAGTATCCCTGCACCCCGCTTTATTGAGCGGAATGGCTATTCCGAGAACAGCCTGGTTGATCAGCAGGGGGAATACTTTTTCGAGTGACTCCAGACAGCCCACTCCGATGACGGTATCTATTACCTGGCTCTCTATCAGCCCGATCACGGAAGTGAAACCCTCGGCTACCATACTCATAATACCCAGTTGTTCTGCCTTTGCCTCCAGGGGAGCGATGGAGCAGTTCCTACACTGCCGGCAAAGCAGCCCCAGTTCGTCTGTTTCTGCGGTACACCTGACCGAATGGCTCAGACACCCGGGCAGTAACAACATTCGCTTCTCCGCCGGAATGGAAGCCACAGTATCCTTCCAGAGCGCGTTATTTATTTCGACCATTATCCATCTCTGCAGGGCCGGATCCAGGTTATTCCCCCGGATAAGCCGGTCAGAGACCTCCATTAACTCTTCCATGGATAAGGGAGGAGCCAACGATTCCCCGGCAACAGATCTATCGATCAAGGTACGTAGATCCCTGCGTTGCCCGGGAGAAGCGGGTATGGTATATATCTGTTGCTTATCCATGCATTTCTCTCTTTATCCATAGGCTCCGAACCCGAAAAAGTATTTTTTCTTCAGTAGTTTGTAGAAGGTGTTTTTCTCCGGTATCTCTTCTCCGGACATATCGTGTCCTGCTACCGGCCTCATCTTCCGGTACTCCTCCAGCACGGTCCCCCGCGAAGTAGTATCGCCTGCCCGCTGCTCTTCCAGGAAATGCACCAGTTTCTCCGGATCTTCCATCAGGATACAGCCCCGGGAACTCCCGGAAGTCAACTCACGGAGCCCTGCCAGGAAATCCGACTGTTCAAATATCTCCGCCAGGTTGAAGCCTTCTTCATTAATATACTCTTTTGCCATTTGGAGGGGAGGACAGAACTCCACAGCCCCGGACGGGGATATGTGGTGACTCATTCCGATGGCTCCCGGGCAGAGGGCGTTCCCTTTATCGTCCCAGTATACATCTATGATCTGCAAAGGCGCATCTTTTCGTTGCTCCACCACAAATTCACGCAGGGAACGGATCTGCTCTTTATCCAGCGCATTGTCCGGGTTCGGATCCGCACCTACAGGACGGTATATATAGTACCAAAGGTAGTGTACCCCCTCTTTGGCCAATAATTCAATATATTCACGGTTCACCAAGTCGTTGTAGTTGCTTTTGCAGATACTGGCTGCTGCCCCGGTTATAAGTTTTGCCTTGCGGCAGACACGTACTCCCTGAAGTGTCCTTTCGTAGACATCGTTCTTACCGCGGCGGGCATCGCTCTCTTCTTTAAGCCCTTCAATACTGATAAGCGGAGTTACGTTTCCCATCCTCCGCAAACGCATGGCGACCTCATCGGTCAGCAATATACCGTTGGTAAAGAGTTGAAAGTAACAATCAGCATGTTTTTCCAGTATATCCAACAGGCTTTTGTATATCAGGGGTTCTCCCCCCCCCCTGATTACCAAAGAAATAAGAGCCTTTCTGTTTACTGCTTCGGATGATCCCGTCGAGCTGAGTCAGGGAGAGCGATCGTTTTCCACCTGCTGATATCCAGCATCCGCTACAGGTAAGATTACAGCTTTCAGTGACAGAGATCATCACAAAAGCGGGAAAAAAGGCTTTCCCCGGGCTATCCGTTTTTCAAAACGGTGAATGTTAAGCAGGTTGCGCCAGCCAAAGTTATACATAAATTCCAGACAAGACAGGGAGAACACTCCCGGAGAACCCGCCAGGCAGCCTTAAAGGTCGCTATATATTCGCTTGTTCTCATAGTTTATCTTTTTTCAAAAGGGATATACTGTTCCGGCGATGTTTCAGTCTCATGCGCAAAGCGTCATTGTATACCGCTTGGGTATCCAGGGAGATCGCCTGTTCTTCCTCTTCCGTTCCCCCGTTGATCGGGGATCTTTCATATCTAGGAAATATGATAGCTTTTGCCGGACAGATACGGGCGCAGGCCGGACAGTTGTTCTTGCAGTTTTGCGGGTTTGTCACCTTGACACGATCTTTTTCTACGGTATACACTCCAAAAAGGCAGAAGTCGTAGCACTTTCCACACTCCCCGCACCGTTCTTTGTCTATTACAGGATACCAGGCATCCGTACCTAGTTTCGCAGGAAGGTGAGCTATCTGCCGAACAAATCCTGTGGTATCTATCTCTATAGGATAAGCAATATGAAGTTGGTCCAGTATCTCTTCCCGGGTATGGCTGCGGATATCCAGGATCTCGCCGGGCTCTGCTCCTACCCGCTTAAAGAGTGAACGGATAGCCCGTGGATAACAGGCAAGGATAGTGGTTCCTTCCAGCTCTTTTACCATCTCCCGCCGTTCCATAATGCGGAACAGATCCGGACAGAGCTGTACATTTTCTTCCTTCCCGTGCAGGACGGCGGCCAGGAAAGCGGCTTTTTCCTTATCTATGACCGGGTGCGAATTGCATACACATATAAGAATGTTGCGAGTTTGCATTGTGAGGATTGTTTTTCAACCTACAAACTTGCTACTTTTTTTCTAATTCCCACTATTTTTTCTTTAAAATGGCAAATTTACACCTGAAAACGAAATTCAGGATTGGAGATTCCAGCCAGGTAGGGTAGGATATTCATATTATTTTAATTGCTCCAGACTGGGGATATAGATCTTAGCCCAGTTCAATCGCCGCATGGCTGTTAAGTTCTCTTGTTTTTTAGGAATGTACCAGGAAAATCCCGGAGGGATTAAATATGAATAACCCCTAGTGAAGCGTAGCGACTGGGGGTGGAAGGCGTTTTCTCTGATTCAACCCGGAGTGGGTTGAATGATAAAAAAACAGATTCAACACCTTCGGCGTTGATAAAATAAAGGTATCTGCTTTACCCCCAGTCGTTCGCTTCGCTCTCTTCACTGGGGGTTATTCATATTCAAGCCCTTTGGGCTTTCGGAAAATAGTAGCAAAAAAGAGAGGTGTAGAGTTAAACCGAAGGATAAGTCAGCTACTTCCCGGAAAAGAAGGAGGGTTGATACAAACGGTGGATTTTTATAGGGGCTTCATAGCCCCCTACACGGTACAGAAGCGGCTATGAAGCCGCAAAGTAAAGAGTCACCGGCTGGGAAGCCGGCGACAACATAAAATAACCAGGAAGTCCTACAACAGACACTTCATAACCGGTGGTAACAGCTATAATCTACTTACTATCTGGTAACCTTTACTTTTTACCATAGATCTCCGTCACCTTCCTGCGGATGATCACTATATTCAGTATGCTTACAGCTACAGCGATCAACAACCCGACACCGACCACCGGCCAGAAAGCCACGATCCCGGAAGATTCTCCCGAAAGCAATGAAAGCGAAGAGAGATAATAATTCCGTCCTAAACTCACTAAGGCCAATGCGCCTGCCAGCACAAACAAATTAAGGAGGCAGGTAAGGATCTGATAGGGTAATGCCACCTTAGCCGGGCTATATCCGATCAAAAGCAAGTTTTCCAGCTTGGAAGCATTCTTTTGTAACAAGAGGTAAATACTCAGGATCAGGATATAGAAAGAGAGAACCGTGATCAGTAGACCGATAGCTACGACAATGCCGACCACCAACTTCAGGAAATAGGCCATTTTACCGCTATCTAATTTTTCTCCCTCTATTTCATACCCTTTGGTATGGAGGTATTTTACTACCGCATCATCCGGTGTATCTTTGATCTCAACGATCAGCCGGGAAGGTTCTCCCGGTTTTCCATCCGCAAACTCTCCATTGGCCCAATCCATAAAATCCTGGGGAACCAGAATGGTATTTAACCGGTTGGAAAAGCCCACGATCTTTCCCCGGAAGGTCTCTATTCTGCCGTTCCCACGGATATCGATCTCCATTTGGATCAGCCCGATCACCCCTTCGGAAAGTTTCGGCAGGCTTCTGGATTGTGCAAAACCGAAGTTATATAGGTTCAGGTAATTACGGGGAATAATGATAGGAATGGTCTGATCTCCCACTGCAAAGTGCCATTTATCCAGGTTGATATCAATATAGGCGTCGGGCACCGACTCAAAGAACATCTCCGTATAGAGTTCGGCACTCCGGCCGGCTACTCCCACTCCGGCAGAGACCTTAAATCGGGAGACGGTAAAACTACCTACACTCGCTACAAAGCTCTGGTCGCGGAGTTCTTTGATCTCCTGTTCAGAGAAAAGATTGCTCTTTCCGGAGCCAAGGGTTCCCACCTGTTTATTAAGGATCAGGTATTCATTCTTCATCAAGGTATCAGAACCCCGGAAGAGCGGGATCACATCCCGGTAGAACTGGAACCCGGCCAGCACAATGGCCAACCCGAAGAGGTTGGCCAGGAGATAGCCGGTAAGTTGTCCCACACTGATATGCCTGCGCAGTAATTTCCAGATCAGCCTCATAGTCTCCATACTTTATCGTAAGATAATTCCAGGTGTTTACCGATCGAGGTAACCAACAATCCTGCACCCTGCTTCCTGATCTCTTCTTCTACCAGGGCGGCCATCTTTTTCCCGTTCTCCGGATCGAGGTGGCTGACCGGTTCGTCCAGGAAGAGAAAATCGAACGGTTGACAAAGTGCCCGGACCAGGGCTACCCGCTGCTGCTGACCAAAAGAGAGTTTTCCCACCAATTGGCCGGCTTTATCGGGAATATCCAGCCTTTCAAACCAGGAAAGGATCTGCTTACGCGACACATGGCCGGTAAGCTGATTCTTTATCTGGATATTCTCATACGCCGAAAGTTCGGGAAAGAGTCTCAGCTCCTGGAACATTAGGCTGATATGGGATCGCCGGACCGCTGTCCACTCCTTAACGGAAAGCGATTTTATATTGGTTCTATTAAAGAGGATCATCCCCTGGTAATCCCGGCGATATCCATAGATAAAACTACAAAGAGAAGATTTCCCTGTACCCGAAGCGGCTTCAATGAGGTAACTTTTTCCCTTCTCAAAGGTACACTCCGTATGCCAGATATCTGATACGACAGCGGTACGGTCGGCAAAAACTTCCGGCAAAGAATGTTGTAAGGTGATCTTCTCCATACTATTTTTTCAAACGGGACGGGACCCTGTTAAAAATGATCTGCCATCAGAAAAAGTGCATCCACCAGTACCTTCAGGGAATTCTCCTCCTTATCGTTCAGATAAACATTGAATTCTGCGATCTCCGGTGAAGGTGAATAGAGCTCTATATACGAGAATTTGGAAGCCAGCTCAAACATCTGTTTCACACTGCCGCCACCTAAGGAAGCAGCAAAGCGTAAAGCCGGTAGTTCCAGCACATTATCGACATTGGCTACCACAAAGACGGGTCCTTTTTTGGCAGAAGTGACCCATGCACCCTCTTTCAGGCTTTGGGAAGGTTTATTCTTCAACAATTTATCATCTGTAGTGAGGTAGAGGGTATTTTTCTCCATTCCGAAATGGAAATTACCCTGGCGTGTCTTCAGTACATATGCCTGATCGCCTGTCTGTTGCAGCTCCATACCCGGCTGCATACCGATCAGCCCTTCGAGCTGCAACAGAGCTTCCAGAATGGCATCGTTCTTTACCTCTGCTAGGAGCAGGATCTCCGGAGACATTTTCATCATAGAGAGTCCGGTAAGACCCAGTGAGATATCTCCATCCAGCGACCCGATGATATTCTCCAGATCTGCTACCCCGCCGTACATCTCCATATACTCCCGGCTCTGTTCATTCTCTGCCATCAGTTTATAAAGTTCTTTTCCCTTTACGTTCATACTCACATAGAACAGGGAGGAGAGCGGGAATCTCTCCAGGTGAGTATTTTTGATAGTACCCATTCCTTTTTGCTGGGACTCATACATTTTCCGGAGCTCCGGATCGCTCACGTAGGTCTCGGCAGTTAACTGCATCCTCCCCTTTTCAAAGACCCAACTTCCCAATACGGTCATGGCCTCCGCCGGGGTACCCGCCGGCAACAGATCCACTATTTCCGGATTGGTAAGTTTCAGCAAAGGAAGAAGCTCAATTATCATCCGCATATCTCCTTTACGGGCACTCATCTTTTCAAAGGCCTTTTTACCACGGATACTGCCAGATTCGGATTGCTTCATGTTGGTAAATACCTCCTCCCGGATACGTTCCGTCTCCCGGGGATTCCCGGTTCCTGAGAGTACCAGGGCCTCTCCGTTAAAAGCACACACCAAAGATCCGCCCAATACGGTGGAGTTCACCCCTCCCGAAGAGGTAAGTGCTTCTATATCACCGCGGGATTCCAGGGTCCGGAGGAGGCTCTTCACTTTTCCCTCATCCGTTACCCGGAAGACGAGCGTAACCTGTTCGGTCCCTATATCCATATACATGTAAACCGGATCACTGAGTGAAATACCGGCCGAAGAGGGATCCAGCATCAATTCGCTGATATGTGAGAACTCTTCCGCACCCAGTGCACTTTCCAGGCCGCCCATCACCTCCCTGACCATCGGACTATTGCTATCCACTCCACTCTTCTTGACCAGGGAATTTATATCAAAAGCAAAAAGCAAAGGGGTATCTGCGGGAATAACCTGGGTATAACCGGCTGTTTTTTTAGAGCAGGCTGCCACAGCAACAAGTAGCGATATTACCAGCAACTGCCTGCAAATAAAAGTAAGACGTTTCATAATCGTTTATTTATTGGTTTATTAAGTTCAATGTATGACAGGCTACCAATGCAGTCGTCTCGGTACGTAACCGTAAATTTCCCAGGGTAACCGGTACAAAGCCTCTGGCTACCGCCGCCTCTACCTCCTCTTTACTGAAATCTCCCTCCGGGCCAATGAGCACGACAGCGGCTTCTCCGGGTCTATAAGCCTTATGCAAAGAGAATTTCTCTCCCTCATGGCAGTGGGCAATGAATTTTTGTCCGGGAAGATCTCCGGCAATGAATTCCCGGAAACCGACCATTTCATTAAGTTGTGGCAAAGTAGCTTTCAGGGATTGCTTCATAACAGAGACCAAAATACGCAATACCCGGTCTGTTTTTAAAACCTTTCGTTCGGAGAAATCATATTTCAGGAAGGAAAGCTGGTCCAAACCAATCTCCGTAGCCTTCTCGGCGAACCATTCGGTACGATCCATATTTTTGGTAGGAGCCATGGCAATATGAATATTTCCCTTCCACAGAGTAGGTTGCCGTTGGATATTTTTAATCTCTACCCGGCATTTTTTACCGGAGATCACTGCAATCATAGATTCATAGAAGGAACCTTGCCCATCCGTGATCCGAATCTCATCTCCCTGACGCAGGCGCAGAACCTTAATACAATGCCTGGACTCCTCTTCAGGAAGTTCCTGATTGACCGCTATTTCCGGAACATAAAAAAGCTGCATATTTTGGTTTAGTTAAAAGAAGAGTTCTCACTCTCTATTTTTTTGATCTGATCACTCAGAATAGCCGCCAGCTCATAATTTTCATTCTTTATAGCCTTCTCCAACGCTTTCCGTAATATTTTTATATTGTTGGCGGGTTTGATCGCCGGTGTAGTATCCTCCCTCCCTACACTGACAGATTCCGAATCCAGCACCGACTCATAAATATAAATAGGAGAACGGAAACGCAGGGCCAGGGCCACCGCATCCGAAGTACGGGAGTCGATTCGGCATACCTCCCCATCCTTTTCAAAACAGGTGTAGGCAAAGAAAATCCCCTCGTCTGCCCGGTAAATAAATACCTCTTTGAGATCAAAGTCGAACTTGCCTGCCACACTGAAAAAGAGATCGTGGGTAAAAGGGCGGGGAACAGAGAGTTTGCGCAGCATGATCAGAATCGATTGTGCCTCCAACGCACTGATAATAACAGGAAGCTGCCGGTGACCCGACACCTCTCCCAGTATCATAGCAAAAGCACTGGCATCTCTGTCACTCTGAGTAACCTCCAATACTTTAAGTTCTATTTTTCTGTCAAGCATGTGATACAGTTCTGATCTTTTCAGGATCGTGTTTATAGTTAAATACAAGAGCAAAGACAACGGCTATTACCAGTGCATATCCAGCAAAGACAAACCAGATGGCAGGCCAGTCACGGGTACCGTCGGCCGCGGTGAAATAATCCACCACCCAACCGCTGGAGTAACTTCCGATAATGGCTCCCAGACCGTTGGTCATGATCATAAAGAGTCCCTGGGCACTGGCCCGTATAGAGTGATTAGTCTCTTTCTCTACAAACATGGAACCCGATACATTGAAGAAATCAAATGCTATTCCGTAGACGATCATGGAGAGAAGCAGGAAGATAAATCCGTTACCGGGGTTCCCGATCCTAAACAGAGCAAAGCGGAGTACCCAGGCCAGCATACTGATCAGCATTACTGTTTTAATACCAAACCGCCTCAGGAAGAAAGGAATTACCAGGATAAAGAGGGTTTCCGACATCTGCGAAACAGAGAGCAGGATGTTAGGATACTGCACCGCAAAGGCATCGCTATAGGTATCGGCAAAACTATCTAGGAATATTCCCCCGAAAGTATTGGTAATCTGTAGGGTAGCTCCCAAAAGCATCGCAAAGATAAAGAAGATCAGCATCTTCCGTTCTTTAAACAATACAAAAGCATCCAGCCCCAGAGCAGAAACCAACGATCTCTTTCCGGCACTACGCGAAGGTGGACATTGGGGAAGCGTAAAACATAGACTCCCAGGCACAAGGCAGCCAGGGCTCCTACATAGAGCTGGCTCTCGGTACGTCCCCACCCGCAAATGTCTACCACCCACATGGCTACAATAAAACCAACGGTACCCCATACCCGGATGGGTGGGAAGTCCTTGACAATATCCATTTTATAGACATCCATGGAGTTATAGGAAACGGTATTGGCCAGTGCCAGGGTAGGCATATAGACCATCATATTGAGTAGCATGATCGGATAGATCATCTCATACGTAGTGTAGCGGGAAGCCATAAAAAGCAGACCTGCCCCAAGGAGATGGCAGATACCCACAACCGCATTGATCCAGCGGTCGGCTACAATACCCAGGATACCGGGCATAAATAGCGAAACAATACCCATCGTACCAAAGATACTGGCAATCTGGATACCGGTAAAGTCCAGTTTACCACCCATATAGGCTCCCAGCGAAATAAGCCACGATCCCCAGATAAAGAACTGGAGGAAATTCATGATGATCAATCTATACTTTATACTCATAGTAGA
>JAJPZL010000151.1 GCA_021204375.1 Bacteroides sp. | reverse complement strand
TAAACTAATTTTTATTATGAAAAACAGCAAAGGTAGAAAACAGCTGTCAATCAGCATGGGGTATCTCTCCAGATTATTTTTTATTGCTCTGTTATCAGCGGCAAGCGTAAGTGTATTGGCACAGACCAGGACAGTATCCGGGACTGTGGTGGACGATACGAACGAAGCCATTATCGGAGCCAATATTTTGGTGAAAGGTACCACAAACGGAACGATTACCGATATGGACGGTAACTTCTCTCTCTCGAATGTTGCTAATAATGCAACGCTTCGGGTTAGTTTTTTAGGTTATATTACACAGGAAGTAGCTGTATCCGGTAAAACCCATCTTTTCATTCGCCTGAGGGAAGACTCCCAGGCACTGGATGAAGTGGTAGTAGTAGGGTATGGTGTCCAGAAAAAAAGTGATGTAACCGGAGCATTAACGAGTGTGGGAGCCAAAGAACTGACAGCTCGTCCGGTAAACAATGCTTTCGAAGCGCTGCAGGGAAAAGCAGCCGGGGTGGATATTACCTCTAGCGAACGCCCGGGAACTCTGGGTAGTGTTCGTATCCGTGGTGTCCGCTCGCTTTCGGCAACCAACTCTCCTCTCTATGTAGTAGATGGTGTGCCGATTATGTCGGGATCGGGCATTGAGACCATCAATCCGCGTGATATCGAATCCATCGATATCCTGAAAGATGCCTCGGCAACCGCAATTTACGGATCACGCGGTGCCAACGGGGTAATTATTGTGACCACGAAACAAGGTAAAGAGGGAAAATTCTCCCTGAACTATGCGGGTACGGTATCCATTACCAACCTGGTTGATAAGAATCCGGCCATGGATGCTTCGGACTATATTACTTACCGGCGTTGGGCAGCCTACAACTCAGATTCAGAAAAATATGCGCATCCTTACTCTCCTACTCCGGAAAATGATGAGCAGCTTTTCGGAGGTGATCCTTATGCACTAGCTAATGTCATGCGGGGCTGGGCCGGTGGAACATGGGATGGTTCACAGGTAGTTAATACAGACTGGGCGGATTTTGTACTACAGACAGGTGTTTCCCACGAACATACTATAAGTGCCAGTGGAGGAACTGATAAAATGAATGCTTACGGGTCGTTTGGCTACCTTAAAAATGACGGTACCCAGATCGGACAATGGTATGAACGCTATACCGGTAAACTCAGTATGAGCATTACTCCGGTTAAGTGGTTCACATTCAACGCCTCGCTGAATGCGACCTGGAGTGATGATGACTACGGTATGTCTACTTTGAAGGGAAGAGCAAGTTCAGTTCCTGATGCTATTTACGGAGCGGCTAAAGCACTCCACAGATATGCTGTTCCTTACGACGATAACGGTGAAATTATTTTACAGCCGGGAGCTTATACATCTTATACCGTTGTAGGAGAAACAGAGAAATCGACTCAAAGACGCCAGACTACCCGTGTGCTGGGTAACTTTGCCGCCATCCTTAATATGGGCGAAATATGGAGTCCTCTGAAAGGGATCCGTTATAACATTATGTTTGGTCCTGACTTCCGTTACTGGCGGGAAGGGGCTTATGTGGATAGTACTTCGGCTAACCGTGCCGGTTCACCCAGCTGGGCACGCCTGAAAAACAGCCGTGATTACTCCTGGACACTGGATAATATGATCACATTCGATCGTAGTTTCGCAGAAAAACATAGAGTCAGTGCCACGCTGCTTCAGACAGCATCGGCCTGGAATACGGAAGATAGTTCTATGGAATCTGAAAATATTCCACGGCCTGACTACCTGTGGCACGCCTTTAGCAATGCAAATACCAGCCCAACCGAAGCTTCCAATAATGTAGTAATAAGTTCGGGACTTACCGAACGCCAGCTGGCCTCTTATATGGTACGCCTGAATTACGGATTTAACGAACGCTACTTAGCCACTGTAACCGGTCGTTGGGACGGTGCCTCGCAGCTGGCCCCGGGACACAAATGGGACTTTTTCCCCTCTGCTTCCGTAGCATGGCGTATGGATCAGGAAGACTTTCTGTCGGAAGTTTCCTGGCTGGATAACCTGAAACTCCGTTTTGGTTTTGGTATTACAGGAAACGCAGCAGTCAGTCCCTATACCACTAAAGGAGATATCACAGCTGTTCTGCTTCCTTTTAACGGGATGAGTGATCAGCTCGGTTATACCTTCAACGAACCCTATTATGTGAATATGTCAACGAGCGGTAAAACCCTGGCTAATGAATCCCTGGGATGGGAAAAAACAGCCCAGTATAACTGGGGTATTGACTTCAGCCTGCTGAGCCACCGTATCAGTGGTAATATCGATGCCTATATGTCGCGTACCAGTGACCTGTTAATGGCCATGACCATTCCTACCCTGACCGGTTTTAATGCGACCTATGCCAATGTAGGAAAAACCAAGAACCACGGGGTTGAATTTACGCTGAACCTTATCCCCGTACAGACTCAGGCGGGCTTTATCTGGGAATCAAACCTGAATGCAGCTTATCAGAAAGATGAAATTGTAGAACTTGCCTACGGTAAGAACGATATGGTTGATAACGGTTGGTTTATCGGTGAATCCCTGGGAGTACATTACGGATATGATAATGCAGGTCTGTGGCAGGATACACCCGAAGATCTGGCTGAAATGGCTAAATTCAACGAGAATGGTCATAATTTTGAGCCTGGTATGGTGCGGCCTATTGACCAGAACGGTGACTATACGATCAATGCCGATGACCGCGTGATCCTGGGTAACACACAGCCCCGGTGGACCCTGGGCTGGACCAATACCTTCTCCTGGAAGAACATAGAGCTGGGTATGACAATTTACAGCCGTCTGGGTTATATGGTAAGTGGCCTTGGCGACGGACTGGGAGGTTACGCTAATATCAATAAAAAAACAGATTACTGGACGCCCGACAATCCGAATGCAGAGTTCCAGAAACCGATCTACTCCACTTCAGGGGCTGATAGTTTCTCCAGCTTACTGGGTTACCGCAAGGCCTCCTTTGTAAAAATACGTAATATCTCCTTAGGATATAACTTTGATAAAAAGTTATGCAGCAAAATAGGACTTAACAACCTGAAGGTATATGCACAGGCTGTAAATCCGGGTAGTATCTATCAATCGATCAGCTGGTATGACCTGGATACGAATGCCACTTATTTCAACCGTAGCTTTGTATTCGGTCTGGAAATAGGGTTCTGATAAAAGAATTACGAATTTATTTAATAATCAAAGAATATGAATAAGATAAAAAATATAGGTCTTGGCATGTGTATCATTTTCGGTACACTGTTTAGCTCCTGCGGCGACAGTTTTCTGGAAGAAAAATTAAAGACACAATACTCAACAGAATATTTTGATACGGAAGAAGGACTGGAAGCACTCGCTATCTCTCTGTATGGAAACATTCGTTGGCATTTTGGCTATGAGTGGGCGTATGGAATTACACTCTACGGAACAGATGAATTCACCATGGGAGGGGATGAGACTTCCCGTATCTGGAATACCTACGAAGCTGCTCTCAATCCTGTCGACTATACCACAGCCTTAGGAGCACCCAATGGCAACTGTCCTCCTGTATCAGGTTTATGGGACGAAATGTATTACGGTATTGCCTCCTGTAACACCATTATTGCCAAAGCAGATATCCTGACCGACGAACAGGTACGCAACCGTTGTCTGGCACACGCTTACTTCCTGCGTGGTTATAATTACTACCGGCTTACTGCCCAATATGGAGGAGTAGTTCTCCAGACAACCCCTGCACAGGGAGTGATCCGTAGCTTTGACCGTTCTACGGAAGAGGAGTGTTGGGAACAGATTATTTCAGACCTTCGCAATGCATATAATTTTTTCGAAGGAGAAGTATTTACCTATGGTAAAGGAATTACCTGGACCAAAGCTACAGCTGCTCATTTCCTGGCTAAGGCTCTTTTGTTCCGTGCTTCGGAGCGCTGCTCTTCCTGGAATAGTTCCTATATAGAAGCGGATCTGAAAGAGGCTATTGAAATGTGTACCTATGCCATCAATGCCCGCGGTGCCCTAGTAGAAGATTACAGTAATCTCTATGCAAACTGGTCGGGAATTGACTGCGACATTGAACTATCCGATGAAATACTAATGGCTGCAGGCCATAACGGAAACGCTGCCAGCGCCGGACGCTATGGAAACAGAACCTTCAGTTATTTCCATCCTCAATACCGGACAGTTACCGGTCAATGGACACTGCGGGGACAATTTATCGCAGGTATGGAGTTCCAGCGTTGCCGCCCCACAGAATATACATACGCTATATTTGATCATGTAAACGATGCCCGTATGTGGAAGACCTTCCGTACCATCTATGGAATTAACAACATAGTAAATACAACATCTGCCCAGGCCAATAACGTAGGGCTGGGTGATCCCTCTTGTGTAATGATTCTCAACACAGAAGATGACCATACCTATGATAAGTTTACTTTTGGGAATGCAGGAATGAGTCCCAACTGGCGGGACGAAGATAATAAGCTTGGCCTGGGTGGTAAATGGGCACCCGCATCTCTGGTACTTTACCAGAACGGAAAATATGTAGCGAATACTTTCGGTACCACAGCAAACGATAGGTCAAACTTTTTTGCCGGTATCAATAAGACCGACGATTGTACACGTACCGGTGAAAGTCAGGATGCCCACCGGGATGTAACCATGGCACGCCTGGCCGAGACCTATCTGGTACGTGCCGAATGCTATGTACGCCTGGATCAGTATGACAATGCAAAAACAGATATTGATGTAGTACGCAAACGCGGACAATGGAAAGATGGTGAAGAACGGGATGTCTATGTAAGTTCGGATGACTATTTCGCTACTGCCAACTCAACCACTAACTCAACGATGAATGTACTGGATGCAGATGGAAATACCTATAGCGCTACCTACATAGAGATGAACCAGTGGTCTAACATTCCTAAGAACACTTATTATCTGTCCAATCCGAATCTGGAAAGAACCACTGCTGCTTCGGACCTGACTAACTGGTCGTTTGACAATCTACCGGCAGCAGATCAGAAGGTTATTTCCAAACTTGGAATTTCAGATAAGAAAGAGATGGCTATCAACTTTATTCTGAACGAACGTACCCGTGAATCACTGGGTGAATGGATGCGCTGGGAAGATCTTTCCCGTACCGGTACACTTATTAAACGTGCCAAAGCATTCAATCCGGAAGCAGCAGACAACATCACAGCAGGAAAACATGAACTTCGTCCTATCCCGCAATCCTTTATTGATGGTTTGCTTAACGAAGACGGGACTAACCTCTCTGATGAACAGAAAGCTGCATGGCAAAATCCTGGTTATTAATTAATAACATATTAATTTAAATACCTGATAGAATTAACTATTAGTGTGTTTTTATCCAGAGAGCGTG
>JAJPZL010000019.1 GCA_021204375.1 Bacteroides sp. | reverse complement strand
TTATTTTATTGCATAAATACTTTTTTATATATTATTTTGCAAATCAATATACAAAATCAAAGAATATGAAGATAAACATATTACTCTGTGATACATTTCCGGGACTACTTCCCTCCTATATCCCTGACTATCCTTCGATGTTTACCACTCTCTTTGATAAAGTAGCATCCAACCTCTCCTATTCCATATATAAGATATACGAAGAAGAATTCCCACAAACCCTCTGTCGGGATCAACTCTATCTGATTACCGGAAGCAACTCCGGTGTATACGAACCTAAAACCTGGATCCTCTCCCTGCTTGAATTTATCCGGAAAGCCCATTCGGAAAAAGTACCTCTTACAGGCATCTGTTTCGGTCACCAGGCCATTGCACAGGCTCTGGGAGGCGAAGTTCGGAGATCCGAAAAAGGATGGGGTACCGGGATCCGTACCGCCCAATTCATTCACCCCCAGACATCAAAGTGGTTCCCTTCCGGAAGCATGAACCTCCATTATAACCACCACGACCAGGTGATCCGGCTTCCCCACGAAGCCACACTTTTTGCCACCAGCCCGTTCTGTTCTTACGAAGGATTTATGATCGGCAATCATATACTTACTTTCCAGGGACATCCGGAGTATACAGATACCTATAATATACACCTGTTAATGAACCATTCGGAAGATGAACCTGAAACAGTACGCCGGGCTGCTCTGCAAAGTATAGAAGAGAAAGAACATAACGGAATCATAGCTGCCCGATGGATACTAACCTTACCCTCCGGCAACAGTAATCTTTTTATTCTTACTCCGAAGGCCGGTAATCCGGTAACCATCCGGAAAGGAAAATGATCTTTTTTGCTTAAAAATATCAATCAATATGAAAGGATATATTATATAAAGTTATATCTTTGCTGACGATTTTGGTGTCAATGAACCGCATCTACGGGGAATTAATGAAAAGGGAATCAGGTGTAAATCCTGAACAGATCCGCTGCTGTAAGCTCCACCAAAACTCCCGGACAAATCTCAGTCCACTGTTCCGCTAAAGGAACGGGAAGGATGTCCGCCGGAGGGAGTAAGTCAGAAGACCTGCCAGATCACTATTTAGTTCGGAAACTCTCGGGGATTAGAGTTGCAGAGCATAGAGAAAACAGTTCCGTCGTCTTACTTTATTATTTTTATACGGCATAATTGTACCGTTTCTCTTTGTATTATTCTATCTCTCCGTGTGCTTTTCCGGCACTGTTTAACCCGCAATAATCCGGAAGATAGAATGAAAAAGTTATTTTTTTCGTGGTTAGTACTTTCGCTTCTGAACTCCTGTATGAGCTACGGCCCGTCACAGGAAGAAGATTTCGACTATAGTGAAGGCGAAGGAGTGTTCATTACCAACGAAGGCAACTTTATGTACAGCAATGCCACCCTCTCCTATTATAATAAGTATAATAATACAGTCGAGAACAGGCTCTTTTCCCGGGCCAATGCCTATGCGTTGGGAGATGTGGCACAATCCATGGTCATCCACAAAGGAGTCGGCTACATCGTAGTAAACAATTCCAGTTTAGTAGTCGCTATCAATGTCAATACCATGAAAGTGGCCGGACAGATCACCGGACTGGTATCTCCCCGCTATATGCACTTTCTAAGTGATACCAAAGCCTATATTACCGATCTCTATGCCGGCCGGATAACCATTGTCAACCCCCAAACATTCCAGGTAACCGGCTATGTAGATACCGGCATCCATACATCCACCGAACAGATGGTGCAGTACGGCAACTACGTATTTATCAACTGCTGGTCGTACGACAATACGATCCTGGTCATCGATACCCGTACCGACCAGGTAGTAGACTCTATCAAAACAGGCATTCAGCCCACTTCCCTGGTCATTGATAAGAATGACAAGATATGGGCCCTTACCGACGGCGGATACGAAGGAAGAATATACGGGCACGAAGCGCCCTCCCTCTATCGTATTGAGGCAGCCACCCGCGAGATAGCACAAACATTCACCTTTAACTTAGGCGACTGGCCCTCAGAGGTAAAGTTGAACGGCACCCGGGATACCCTCTACTTTATCAACCGTTCCATCTGGCGCATGGCCGTTACAGACAGCCGTCTGCCCGTAAGACCCTTTGTAGAAGAACAGAATACCCTGTTTTACGGATTAGGGGTAGACCCCGGTAACTCCGAAGTCTATGTGGCCGATGCCATTGATTATAGCCAGCCCGGCATTGTCTACCGGTACAGCCCGCAGGGCACTCCTTTAGACAGCATCCGGGTAGGGATCACTCCCGGAAGCTTTTGTTTCAGATAATCCTTTCATATTCCAACTATATTTTTAAATAACGATGAAAACAGAACTTTTAAAAAAAACATCCCTGGTCTTAGCTGCCGTGTGTCTGTTATCAGCCTGTAACGATAATGAAGAGAGCAACTTCACAGGCAAAGATAACTACATACTCTCTTTTGAACTGGTGCAGGATGAGGCCTCCTTTACAGGAGCCATAACTGACGATGAGGTGATCATCACCATTCCCGGAAAACTTATACTGGAAAATGCCGTAGCCACATACCGCATCAGCGAACACGCTGCCATCTCTCCCGACCCTTCGGAGATCACCGGATGGGACGAAGAGCAGGAGTTTACCATAACCGCTTACAACGGCGCCACCCGTACCTATACCTATAAGGTAGAGAGGAGCACCGTTTTACACAGTGGAAATGTAATACTGACCACCCAGGCTGATGTAGCTGCTTTTACCGCTACCGGAGCTTCCCTTATTGACGGACACCTGATCATCGGTAGCGAAACCGGCGGCGAGAACGAAGATGCCGTTACCGATCTCTCTGCACTGGCAGGGATTAAAGAGGTTACTTATAATATTGTGATCAACCCCGGATATGCAGGCACAGACCTGAAAGGGCTGGAGAATATTGAAAAAGCAGGAACTATTACCATCGGGCAGGTAGCCAATCTGGAACGAGTAGAATTACCCAACCTGGAGTTCGTTAACAATGATCTTTCTATCCGGGATGCATCCACTATAGAAATCTTTAATCTAAATAGACTTCAAAGAATAGGAGGTTCCCTGACACTGGCCAACCTTTCTCTTACCACCCTTTCCCTTCCTTTACTGGAAAGTGTATCCGGTACATTATCCCTTACACTGAATATAGAAGAATTAAATACTCCTCTGCTTCAACAGGCCAATTCCCTTTATCTCTCTTTGGAAGGATTAGAAAAAATAAGCTTCGGGTTGTTGGAACAGTGTAAAGAAATGGATTTACGGCTCAACAAAAAAAACACTCCGGCCTATATTGAATTTCCGGTACTAAAAGAGACTTCCGATATCACCATTACCGGAGCATCTAACGGAAATATAATTGAAGAGATCAATTTCCCTCAATTAGTAAAGATCACAGGAAAATTGTCCTACGTATCAGGATATAATATTTCAGCAATAACCGGTTTTACAGCACTCGAAACTGTTAACCAACTATCTTTAAATCTGATCCGACTGGTAGAAAGAATCAATTTTCCTGCTTTAAAAACGATAGAAGATAGTTTTACCATCAGTGGAAACAGCCGGTATTCGAATATCCTTACCCATTTGGACGGTTTAAGTGCAGTAGAATCTGTCAAAAACGTATCCATCAGCTACTGTTCGGCACTCTCCTCTTTTTACGGACTCAGGAACTGCATCGATCAAGTACAGAGCTGGACAGTTAATAGCTCTTTGTATAATGTAACCCTGGAACAGATGCTAGCAGGAGAATACTATTACGAACCCTAAAAATCCCGGAAAATGAAATGGAAATATAGTATATTATTCTTCCTGTTCCCGGTTATCTTCCCTGCCTGTACGGTAGATGAAACTACTCTGGCAGAAGAAATATTCTCTCCCACCATTACCTTCGACGAAGAGAGTGGTTACTATACCGTAAAAGTAAACAACCCTATTACTGTTACGGCCATCGTAGAGTTTGCCGACGATCCGGTATATAGCTGGAAATACGAAGGTGAAATAGTAAGCCGCGAACTTCATTATACATTTCAGTCGAAAGAATCCGGAAAATATTATCATACGTTCCGGGTCGACGCCCGGAATGGTTCCGGGGAAGAGGAGATCTGCATAGAGGTAGTAGAACTAACTCCGCCGGTTATTGACCTGCCGGTAGGAGAAGGAATTTTAACCGTTGTAGCCGGAGAAGACCTGGAACTGATACCTGTAGTAAAATTCTCCGAAGGAGCTACCTACTCCTGGCGGGTCAACGGAAAAGAGGTAAGTACCGAAAGTAGCTATACATTTAACGAAACAGTGTTAGCTGATTATGCAGTTTCCCTGACAGTAACCAATGAGGATGGTACAAGCCAAAAAGAATGTATGATCAGGGTAACCGATCCGCCCACCCTATCTATCACCTTTGAAAGCGAAACCCTTTCGGTACCGGTAGGACGCTCTCTGACAATAGCCCCCTATATAGCCTACAGCAACGGGCAAACCCGGTATAGCTGGCGGGTAGACGGTGTGTTACAAAGCGAAAGCAGTGAGATCTTCCTGTTCACGCCTGCTACCGAAGACAGCTACCTGATAGAGGTAACCGGCACGGAAGAGGGCACAGAAGTTACCGCTTCGCTGGTTGTAGCGTGTGTAGCAGCAGAGGGCACTTACTACAGGGAAGCTACCGACCAGAGCTTAGCTTTCAGCAATAAAGTGTATGAATACCTGCCGGCTCCCGGACAATTTATTAACGAAGGATATAACGCTTATACCCTGGAACAGGCTAATGAATTTGCCGAGAACCAGCTGGCAGAAATAAAATTTGTCTGCCTGGGAGCCTTTGGCGGATATATTGTAGTGGGTTTTGACCATAGCATCCGGAACATTCCCGGAGAATATGATTTTGCTGTTTACGGCAATGCCTTTTCAGGAAGTTCCGAACCGGGAATAGTCTATGTAATGCAGGATGAGAACGGCAACGGACTGCCTGATGATACCTGGTATGAACTCCGTGGTAGTGAAACCGGTAAAGAGAGTACCCTGCAAAATTATGCAGTAACCTACTATAAGCCATCGGCACCTGCTATGAATGTACAATGGGTAGATAACTACGGCAACCAGGGTACGGTAGACTACAACTCCTATCATGCCCAGACTTATTATTACCCCAACTGGGTAACTACCCATAGTTACACGCTTAGAGGTACCCGGCTGGCATCCAGGATATACTCTCTTGACGGCCAGATAGTGAACGGAGATTTCGACTGGGGTTATGCCGATAATAACGGAACCGATGCAGAAGATAAAAACAACATCAAGGCCAATGTGAACGGTAACTATTTCAGCATAGAGAATGCCATGCATGCCAACGGTGAACCGGTAAAACTAAGTTACATTGATTTTATCAAAGTACAGACCGGAGTAAATGCCAAAGCCGGTTGGCTGGGAGAGGTA
>JAJPZL010000487.1 GCA_021204375.1 Bacteroides sp. | reverse complement strand
TTATATATGCAGAAGCTTTCTAATTCATTAGTTTTATTTTATACTTTTTGGTGCACCTGGAAAGTGAGGGCGATTGTTATAAAGAAAAAAATTAAAAAGAAAGAGTATGGCTAATGATAAACTTTCCACTGAAGAGAGAAATAATTTGAAGGATTCGGATTTTGGGATTCCTGGTACGCGGGAGTTTCCGATGCCGGACGCAGCGCATGTAAGAGCAGCGGAGTCTTATTTTCATTATGCTAATGATAGTAAGAAACCGGAACTGGCTCACCGTATTATGGCAAAAGCTAAAAAGTTTGATGTAGAAGTAACGAGCGAGAATGTTCGTAAATGGGCAGAAAAGTATGACAACAAATAGTACATATCGCCAGCCGGCAGCTCCTAAAGCTTTTTACTCTCCAAAAAATCGGAGAAAGCCTGTTTATAGCTATCACTTATCGGGATATAGGTCTTTTCAAATACTATCCGCCCCCGGTCAATAACCTTTATTTTTTCTTTTTGAACAATAAAGGAACGGTGTACGCGCATAAACCGATGGGAAGGGAGCAAATCTTCCATAGCTTTCATACTCATGAGAGAAAGGATTGGTTTGGGCTCATTTTCTAGGTATATTTTTATATAATCTTTTAATCCTTCTATATAGCGTATTTTTCTTAGCTCTATCTGGATGAGTTTATAATCGCTCTTTACATAGATGGCCTCTATCTCTTCGCGGGGTTCGGTAGTAAGTGCTCTTTCCTGTGGACGTCTTACTATTTCAAACCATTGCAGCGCTTTGCCTGCGGCTTTCATAAAATCGGAATAGGAGATAGGTTTTAGTAAGTAATCCAACGCATTGACACGATAGCTATCTACTGCATACTGATTAAAAGCGGTGGTAAAAATGACCCTGGTTTTCGGGTCAATCATTTTGCTGAATTCTATACCGTTTACTTCCGGCATCTGAATATCCAGAAACAGGATATCCACTTCCTGTGAAGATATTTCTCTCATGGCTTGTACAGCATTCGGGTAACGTCCTGTTAACTTCAGGAAAGGGGTTTTAGCTACATAACTTTTCAGTAGGTCGAGAGCTAAAGGTTCGTCGTCGATGATCGCACAATTGAGTATCATGGTTGGATGTTTTTATGTTGAGTAGAGATAACCAGTATGGAATTGTACTCTTTTCCGTCCGGCGTAATGTCTGTATGCCACAGGTAATTGTTGGGATAAAGAAGTTCCAGCCGTTTTTTAACCTGTTCCAGACCGATGCCACTTCCGCTTTTATCGCTTTCGGTCTTAGGAAAGTTACTGTTCCGTATTTCACATATCACCTGATCCTGTTGGTTCTCGTAGATCATGATATGTATGTAGCTGGGTTCTACCGGAGATACTCCATGTTTAAAGGCATTTTCGATCAGGGAAATAAAGATCAGGGGAGTAATACAGAGGGAACTTTCCTCCCGGATCCGGAACTTTGTAGTGAGTCTTACGTGAGAAGCGAGGCGGATACGCATCAGTTCAATATAATTTTTTATAAAGTCTATCTCTTTTATCAGAGGTACAACAGTGTGTTGATTGTCATATAGTACATACCGGAGTAATTTACTCAGATCGTGTACGGCTTGCTGCGCTTTTTCACTGTTAAAAGCGATAAGTGCATAGATATTATTAAGGGTATTGAGCAGGAAGTGTGGATTCAGCTGGTTCCGCAGGTTTCTCAATTCTGCCTCCGTACAGCTTCTTTCTGCTTCCCGGCGTGCATTTTCTGCTTGTGACCAGCGTATACTCATTCGGATAGCTACACTAAAACTCACCATCAGGATCAGGAAGAATATATCCCAGGTAAAGAACATCCATATAGGAGGAGGTTTTCTTTGCCATTGTTGTTGAGAAGCACCCTGAGTAAGTTCAGACATCTCTGATTCCTGTACTTGTGTATAAATTCCCCGTTCAGGATTTTGTGTCATTGTTTCCATGCGGCGATATACTATCTGCCATCCTTGTATTCCCAGGCCTACTGTAGCAACTAATAGTATATTTACCAGAATAAATTTCTTAATTTTCTCCTGAAAAAGATAGGTTGGAACAAGCACAAAATAATTGATATAAAATACAAGAGCCAGTGATAGGGGTATGATAGAGAAATTGAAGTAACGCATCCAGTCTATGGTGGGATCATTGTTCTCTTTATCCAACAGAAAAAGAGGGAATACAAATACAATGCACCATCCGAAAAGATGGATCAGGGGCATTAATCTTTTATGATTCCCGGATGGATTCCACATGTTACAAAGATACTCTTTTTTTCGTGTTCTGCTTTTATTCATATCGTATTGCTTCGATCGGATCGAGATTGGCTGCTTTTTTGGCTGGATACCATCCGAAAAATACTCCGGTAATGGTACATACTACAAAGCTTAGAATTACGCTCCACGGTTGTACATAGATGGGCCAGTTTAAAATGGCTTTGACTACTACAGAAGCTCCGACACCAAACAATATCCCTATTAAACCTCCGGTGATGCTGATCATAATGGCTTCGATAAGAAATTGGGCTAGAATATTGATCCCTCTGGCTCCTACACTCATGCGAAGGCCAATCTCTCGGGTACGTTCCGTTACACTTACATACATGATATTCATAATACCAATACCACCCACTACGAGAGAGATACCGGCAATACAGGCCAGAAGAGTGGTCATCATATCAGTAGTACTGTTTAGCATACTACTGAGTTCCTGCTGGCTACGGATATTGAAATCGTCATCATCTCCTTCCCGGAGACGATGGTTAGAACGTAATATTTCACTGATCTCATCAATGGCTTCGTCTGTCATATCTTCCGTAAGAGCGGAAGTATAGATGCTTTGCAGGTAGGTTACAGCCAGAATACGTTTCATAACAGTAGTATAGGGAGCCAGGACAACGGCGTCCTGATCTTGTCCCATGCTGTTATACCCTTTTGCTTTCAAAACTCCTACAATGCGGAAAGGGATTTTATTGAAACGGATCACTCGGCCTATGGGGTCTTCTCCGTTAGGAAAAAGATTGTCTACAATGGTTTTTCCGATGACACATACTTTGGCACTGGATACGATGTCTGAGTCATCGAACATTTCTCCGTCTTCTACTACTAATTGCCGGATAGTAAGATATTCCGGGCTTACTCCATTCATGGTAGCGGGGTAGTTATTGTTTCCGTAGATGAATTGTCCGGAACTGCTTACATTGGGACTCACTGCACTTACATAACGGGTTTCATCCCGGATGGCTGCATAGTCGGTAAGTTTGAGTGTTTGCATGGCACTGGGGTCCTGGCGTACACCTCCCCGGCGTTCTGCACCGGGATATATCATGATCATATTACTTCCCATTTCGGATATCTGCGTCTGGATACTCTTTTTGGATCCCTGACCGATAGCGAGCATGGTAATCACCGAGGCAACACCGATAATAATTCCGAGCATAGTAAGGAACGCTCTCATTTTATTATTGGCCAGGGCACGTAGCGATATTTTGAATAAATTGGTACCGTTCATAGTTTATAAACTGTTTTAATCCTGTTTGGGTAAAGTTGCTAATGCTATTGAGGCATCCAGGATCTGATTGTTTACAGTATCTTCTGTAACCCGTCCGTCTCTCAAAACAATATTCCGGCTGCTGTACTGGGCAATTTCCGGGTTGTGGGTTACGAAAATGATTGTTCTTCCTTGTGCGTGTAACTGCTGGAAGAGTACTAATATTTCGAAAGAGGTGCGGGAGTCGAGGTTACCGGTTGCTTCGTCTGCCAGAATCACGGCAGGGTCATTTACCAGGGCACGGGCAATGGCTACGCGTTGCATTTGTCCTCCTGACATCTGGTTGGATTTGTGCATTAACCGGTCTCCCAATCCTACTGCTTGCAGGGCTTCAACCGCTTTTTTTCTCCGTTCGGTAGCAGATATACCGGAATTGTACATTAAAGGTAATTCTATATTTTCCACAGCTGTGGTTTTGGGTAACAGGTTATAGCTCTGGAATACAAAACCTATTTTTCTGTTTCGTAATATAGCCCGTTCGTTTTTGCTCATTTTCCTTACTGATATTCCGTCCAGGTAATATTCTCCTTGGGTAGGAGTATCCAGGCATCCCAGGGTATTAAGAAGGGTGGATTTACCGGATCCGGAAGTTCCCATGATAGTAACGAATTCTCCTTCATTAATAGTAAAGGTAATTCCTCTCAGAGCGTGTACTACCTCTTCGCCTACGATGAAGTCTCGCTTTATATCCACTAATTCAATAACCGGTTTGTTCATGAATGATGTTTTTGTGGTTATTTTATCTTCTTCTACTTCCCGGAGGGCTCGGCATAAAGGGATTGTTTGTTTCTTGCTGACCGTTACCATTTTCACGCATCTGGTCTCCCGGCATGGTGCCTATTACAGCATCTGTTATTACCTGGGTACCTTCTTCTACCCCGCCTTTTATCTCTGTAAGAGATCCGTTGGTAATACCGGTTTCTACTGCGTGAGCACGGAAGGTTTTTTCTTCACGGGTCCATACTTTATGTGGAGCGTTTACATCCATAATAACGTCATCATCACCGATGAGGGGTTTCTCCGGGACAAAACGCAATGCTTTGGAAGGAACCGATAGCACATCATTCATCTCAAGGATATAGATATTTACATTAGCGGTAAGGCCTGGTTTGAGCTTCAAATCGGGGTTAGGAGCATTGATCACTACTTCGTAGGTTACTACATTGTTGGTGGTAGTGGCTTCCTGACGGACCCGGGTTACATGTCCCCGGAATGTGTCTTCTGGATAGGCATCTACTGTAAAAGTTATATTTTGTCCTTCCCGGACTCCACCTATATCAGCTTCGTCTACATCGGCTACTACCTGCATTTGGGTAAGGTCATCGGCTATGGTAAAAAGAGTAGGGGTACTGAAGCTGGCTGCCACTGTTTGCCCCTCTTCTACATCCCTGGAGAGTACTACTCCGTCAATGGGAGAGTAGATAGTAGCATATCCAAGGTTAGTCTGAGCTTTTGCCAGATCATTCTGGCTGCTTTCGTATGTGTTTTTAGCACGTTGGAACTCATAGTAAGCTGTCTCGTAATCGTAACTGCTTACCAACTGCTTTTCAAACAGTGTTTTATAACGGTTGTAGTTACTGAGTTGATATTCATAAGCTACCCTTGCCGATTCTACTGAATTTTTCTGGGAAGCCAGTTCATTAAGCAGGTTGGTTTTATCAAGCTCAGCAATAACTTGTCCTTTTTTAACCTCGCTGTTGAAGTCTACATAGATCTTGTCAATTATGCCGGAAACCTGGGTACCTACTTCTACCTGAGTGATCGGTTCTACGGTTCCTGTTGCAGTAATAGAGTTACTGATCGTATTTCTGTTGACAGGTGTGGTAACATACGTAACTTTATGTTTGGGAGTACGTCCCCATATAAACCATGCAATAATCCCCAGAAG
>JAJPZL010000260.1 GCA_021204375.1 Bacteroides sp. | reverse complement strand
ACTCCAGGAAGAGCAAATGCGTAAACTCCAGCTCAAGATCGCCGAAATGCATAGAGATTATTAATTAATAAAGAATCAATAAACTTATAGACAACATACAACAATGGGAAATCCGAAAGCATTTTTAGAGATCAGTCGCCAGGAAGCCGGATACAGACCTATTCATGAACGCATTACCGACTTCGGCGAAGTAGAGCAGACCCTCAACACCCACAGCCGTAAATTACAGGCTTCCCGCTGCATGGATTGTGGAGTCCCTTTCTGTCACTGGTCCTGTCCTCTGGGCAATAAACAGTCCGAATGGCAGGATGCCCTCTACCGGGGCAAATGGGAAGAAGCCTACAAGCTGCTTACCTCCACCTGCGACTTCCCCGAGTTCACCGGACGCATCTGCCCCGCCCTGTGCGAAAAAAGCTGTGTCCTGAAACTCTCCTGCGAAGAACCCGTTACCTGCCGCGAGAACGAAGTAGCCATTATTGAGGCAGCTTTCCGCGAAGGTTATATCCAGGTCAGAGTCCCGGAGCGCAACGGAAAAAAGGTAGCTGTTGTCGGAGCCGGTCCCGCCGGGCTCGTAGCCGCTAACCAGCTCAACCAGATGGGTTACACTGTAACCTTGTTCGACAAAGCAGAAGCCCCCGGAGGGCTGCTACGGTATGGTATTCCTAATTTTAAACTCCATAAAACAGTGATCGACCGGCGCATGAAATACCTCGAAGCTGAAGGTATCATCTTTCAGATGAATACCCCGGTCGATGTAGATAACCTGCCCGCAGGGTTCGATGCCTACTGCCTCTGTCACGGAGCAGAGACCCCCAGAGACCTTCCCATTGAAGGACGGGAGCTTAAAGGTATTCACTTTGCTCTGGAGCTGCTGGCTCAGCAAAACCGCATCCTGGCGGGACAAACCTTCTCCAAAGAGGAGACCATCTTCGCCAAAGGAAAAAAAGTACTGGTCATTGGTGGCGGAGATACCGGTTCCGACTGCATCGGTACCAGCGTACGCCACGGAGCTGCCTCAGTTACCCAGATTGAGATCATGCCCAAGCCTCCCGTAGGTCACAACGACGAAACACCGTGGCCCTCCTACCCGGTAGTCCTCAAAACCACCTCCTCGCATGAAGAGGGATGTACCCGCCGCTGGAGCCTCGCTTCCAACCGTTTTATCGGCAGGAATGGCAAAGTAACCGGTGTAGAGGTAGAAGAGGTAGAGTGGATACCGACCGCAGACGGCGGACGCCCCACCATGAAACCCACCGGTAAAAAAGAGATGATACAGGCAGACCTGGTGCTCCTGGCTATGGGCTACCTGCCCAACCCCAAAAAAGAGTTTCCCGGAAATGTCTTCCTGGCCGGAGATGCCGCAAGTGGTGCCAGCCTCGTAGTAAGAGCCATGGCAAGCGCCCGGGGAGTAGCTAAACAAATCGATAACTATTTAAGCAAATAACATTATGTGCGGAATTGTAGGAATATTCAACATACAGCAGGGCCAAAGCAAAGAGCTCCGCAAAAAAGCGCTCAAAATGGCGCAGAAAATACGTCACCGCGGACCAGACTGGTCCGGTATCTATTGCAGCGATAAAACCATCCTTGCTCACGAACGTCTCTCCATTGTAGACCCCGAATCAGGCGGTCAACCCCTCTATACACCCGACCGTAAATGTGTACTGGCCGTGAACGGCGAGATATACAACCACCGGGATATCCGGGCCCGGTACGCCGGGAAATACGACTTCCAGACCGGAAGCGACTGCGAAGTAATCCTGGCCCTCTACAAAGACAAAGGGATCGACTTCCTGGAAGATATAAGCGGTATTTTCGCCTTCGCCCTCTATGACGAAGAGAAAGATGAATACCTCATTGCCCGCGACCCCATCGGGGTCATCCCCCTCTACATCGGGCACGATGCAGACGGAAAACTCTATTGCGCCAGCGAGATCAAAGCCCTCGAAGGCTTCTGCGACAGGTACGAACCCTTCCTGCCCGGCCACTACTACTCCAGCAAAGAGGGTAAAATGGTAAAGTGGTATAACAGGGAATGGACTGAGTACGAAGCCGTAAAAGAGAACGAAGCCTCCGTAGAAGAACTTCACGATGCACTCGAAGATGCCGTACAACGCCAGCTGATGAGTGATGTACCCTACGGTGTACTCCTCTCCGGCGGGCTCGACAGCTCCGTGATCTCCGCCATTACCCGCAAATATGCAGCCAGATGCGTAGAGACCGACAACCAGTCCGAAGCCTGGTGGCCCCGTCTCCACTCCTTTGCCATCGGATTAAAAGAATCCCCGGACTTAAAGAAAGCCCGCGAGGTAGCCGATTTTATCGGGACCGTACATCACGAGATCCACTACACCGTACAGGAGGGTCTGGACGCCATCCGCGATGTAATTTACTACATTGAAACCTACGATGTAACCACCGTACGCGCCTCCACCCCCATGTATCTCCTCGCCCGCTTTATTAAAAGCATGGGCATCAAGATGGTACTCAGCGGCGAAGGAGCCGACGAAATATTCGGCGGATATCTCTATTTCCACAAAGCCCCCGATGCACAAAGCTTCCACGAAGAGACCGTGCGTAAACTCAGCAAACTACACCTCTACGACTGCCTGCGTGCCAATAAATCCCTGGCAGCCTGGGGCGTAGAAGGCCGTGTACCCTTCTTAGACAAAGAGTTCCTGGATGTAGCCATGCGCCTTAACCCGGCTGCCAAAATAGCCCCCGGGGCAGTCATTGAAAAGAAAATATTACGCGAAACCTTTGCCGATATGCTACCCGAAAGTATAGCCTGGCGCCAGAAAGAACAGTTTGGCGACGGCGTAGGATACAGTTGGATCGACACCCTGAAAGCCCTCACAGCCGAAGCAGTAACCGACGAGCAGCTGGCAAACGCAGCAGAGCGCTTCCCCATCAATCCTCCTCTTAACAAAGAAGAGTATTACTACCGCACCATCTTCGAAGAGCACTTCCCCAGCGAAAGCGCAGCCCGCAGCGTACCCAGTGTACCCTCTGTAGCCTGTAGCACCGCCGAAGCCCTCGCCTGGGACAGCAGTTTCCAGAACATCAACGAGCCATCGGGACGTGCCGTAAAAGATGTGCATGTTCAAGCATTTTAAGTAGAGTCTGCACGACAGACTCTCTCTTTCCTTGGAAAGTGCCTCCTGTGAATGAGGCACTTTTTTTATTGAACATACTTCTAAAGACCCGGGACTCTTCTTAAAAGATGGAATCCTGTACAACAGACAAATTTATTCCATCTACTATTTATGATCCTGTTCCTTCGATGGTTTTACAAGTGGTTCTTTTCAGATAGAATAGATGTACCGATAAAGCCACTCCTGCAAATACCCCTCCGCTTACTGCTACTCCGGTCCATCCGTATGCTCCCTATGCTATACCACCGGTAAGGGTACCGATAGCTCCTCCGGTAAAGAAACTGACCATATAGGCGGTATTGATGCGGTTGGTTGCTTCGGGGTGGGTTTTGAATATCAGGCTCTGGTTGGATACATTCATGGTTTGTTGCCCCATGTCGAGGAGGATAATCCCTATAATAAGCCCGGCATAGGTTGAGCCTGCTATGCCGAAAATGATCCACGAAAGGAGTAATACGCAGGCTCCTGCGGTAAGCAGGGTGTTTTGCCTGTATTTGTTTGTCACCCGGCCTGTAATGTTCGCAGCTACCGCTCCGAGCACTCCGACCAGCCACATGGCTCCGGCTATATCGCTGCCCACATGGAAAGGGGGCGAATTGAGCCGGAAGGCAAGGGTTGCCCACAGCATGGAGAAGGAACCGAAAGTGAGTGCGCCGCGCAGGGCTGCTATTCTCAAATCGGGCAATATCCGTACATAGTGCAGAATGGAGCGCATCAGTTCTTTGTAGGTTCCTTTGAAGGTGGGTTCTATTTCGGGAAAGCGCAGGGCAAGTATGACACCTAAAACAAACAGCACTACCGTGGCGGTAATGTATACTGACCGCCATCCGGTATATTCGGCTAGGATACCGCTGAATACTCTCGAAAGAAGCATACCGATAAGCATACCGGTTACAACCACTGCCATATTTTTTTTGGGGCTTCTCCCGGTCCGGATAGTTGTGCCGTCAACGGCAGGAAGATCTGTGGTATAATAGAAGTAAGCCCGAGAAAAAAGCTGGCTACAGTGATAATCGTCAGCGAAGGCGACAAGCCTACCGCAAGGAGCGAAAGCAGTATGCACAGAAAATCGATCAGGATGATCCGCTTACGCCTGAACATGTCGCCCAGCGGAACCATACATAGTAATCCTGTCGCATAGCCTAACTGTGTGGCCATGGCTACCCTGCTGGTTGCTGCTTCGGTCTGCCCAAACTCTTCTGCTATCAGACCCAGCAAGGGCTAGTTGTAGTAAAGGTTGGCCAACACCAGCCCGCTACTTACGGTCATCAACCCTAATAATCCTCTCGTTAGCAGCGGGCTTCCGGTTTGGATATGCGACAGTCTTTCCATAAATATTAGTTCAGGTTTTGCCGGAAGAACAAATCCAGTGTATCGAAGGGGATAATGTCTGTGCGGTCATACAGATCGACATGGCTGGCTCCCGGAATGATCATCAGTTCCTTGTTATCGCCTTTCAGCATTTTATAGGCATCTTCGCTGAAATAGCGGGAATGGGCCTTTTCTCCGTGAACGATCAGTACGGCGTTACGGATCTCTCCGGCATACGTTAGTTGCGACATATTGATGAAAGAGAGGGGCGATGTCACATTCCAGCCATTGTTGGAATTAAGCGAACGGGGATGATAGCCGCGTTCGGTTTTGTAATAGCTATAATAGTCCCTTACAAACTGCGGAGCATCTTCAGGCAACGGATCTACCACACCACCGCCAAGGGCATGCGTACCGTTCTCGGCATCCACGGTTCGTTGTGCATTGAGCTGCTCGCGGAGTTTATAACGTTCGCCTGCATCCATCGAATCGAAATATCCGTTGGTACTCACACGGCTCATATCGTACATAGTGGATGCTACGGTAGCCCTGATACGGGTATCCATCGCTGCTGCATTGATAGCCAGGCCACCACAGCCACAGATACCGATGATTCCGATACGTTCAGGATCTACGTTATCCAGAGTGGTAAGGAAATCTACAGCAGCGCTGAAATCTTCGGTGTTGATATCCGGTGAGGCTACGTAGCGTGGCTCTCCGCCACTCTCACCGGTATAAGAGGGGTCGAAGGCAATAGTGAGGAATCCCCGTTCAGCCATGGCTTGTGCATAGAGCCCGGATGACTGCTCTTTAACCGCTCCAAAAGGTCCTACTACGGCGATAGCCGGCAACTTTCCACCGGCATTCTTCGGTACATACATATCGGCAGCCAGTGTGATACCATACCAGTTACGGAAGGTTACTTTACTGTGACCGACTTTATCACTTTGGGGAAATACTTTGTCCCACTGTTGTGTTAATTCTAATG
>JAJPZL010000386.1 GCA_021204375.1 Bacteroides sp. | reverse complement strand
TTACTAACATTATTCTTTAAAAAATTAAAAATAGAAATTAATAATAATGAATCGTGAAAAGTGGTTGAAAAAGGGGTTTGCAGATGAACCTGTAGATCCTGCCATGGATCTGAAAGCAGAGATCAGCAGACTGAAAGAAGAAAAGAATGCAGTGATCCTTGCTCACTATTACCAGACCGGAGAGATACAGGATATTGCGGATTTTATAGGAGATAGTCTGGCACTGGCCCAGTGGGCTGCTAAAACCAAAGCAGATGTCATAGTGTTGTGTGGAGTACACTTTATGGGAGAAACTGCGAAAATTCTATCTCCTGAGAAGAAAGTATTGATCCCGGATTACAGGGCCGGATGTTCCCTGGCAGATAGTTGTCCTACGGAGGAGTTTGAACAGTTTGTAAAAGAACATCCCGGATATACGGTTATTTCTTATGTGAATACTACGGCTGCAGTCAAAGCGGTTACGGATGTGGTAGTCACCTCTACCAATGCCAAACAGATAGTAGATAGTTTTCCAAAAGAGGAAAAAATAATATTCGGCCCGGATCGTAATCTGGGTAACTATATAAACTCAATTACCGGCAGGGAGATGGTATTCTGGAACGGTGCCTGTCACGTTCATGAACAGTTCTCTGTGGAAAAAATAATGGAGTTAAAAACTCTCCATCCGGAGGCTGAAGTACTGGCTCATCCGGAGTGTAAAGGAGTAGTTCTGCAACTTGCCGATTTTATTGGGTCTACTGCTGCTTTGTTGAAACATGCTATCTGTAGTCCGGCACGAAGTTTCATTGTGGCTACCGAATCGGGAATTCTTCATGAGATGCAAAAGAAATGTCCCGGTAAGACCTTTATTCCGGCTCCTCCCAACGATAGTACCTGTGCCTGCAATGAATGTAGTTTTATGCGTCTTAATACGCTTGAAAAGCTTTATAATTGTCTTAAATATGAATTTCCGGTCATTGAAGTTGATCCGGAAGTAGCTTTGAAAGCGGTAAACTCTATCCGGAGAATGCTGGATATATCGGAGAAATTAGGTTTGTAACAAATAAGAAAAGCAGTCGTTTGACTGCTTTTCTTATTTTAATTTCCTGAATTTTTTTCCCGTATCATTTTTCCAGAAGAAATTTGCAAAGTCTTTGTACAGCTATGGCCCGGTGACTGATAGAGTTCTTTATTTCCGTACTTAATTCGGCAAAAGTTTTAATGTATCCTTCAGGTACAAATACAGGATCATATCCGAATCCATTTGTTCCCGCTTTATTTCCCGTTATTTCACCGTTCACTATTCCTTCGAAGAGTTGCTTCTCTCCCTTCCTGATCAGAGCGATAACAGTCCTAAAACGAGCTTTCCGGTTTTCTGTATTTTTCATTTCCAGAAGTACTTTTTGCATATTATCTTCCGAATTTTTACCTTCTCCTGCATACCGGGCAGAATATACACCGGGAGCATTGTTTAACACTTCAATTTCCAGACCGGTATCATCGGCAAAACAATCCAATCCATAGGTTTTATAAATGTATTCTGCTTTGATCAGTGCATTTTCTTCCAGAGTAGTACCGGTTTCCGGAATATCTGTTTCACAGCCTATATCTTTCAGGTTTAACAACTCTACGGAGTCTACCAGGATCGCGGATACTTCGTTAAGTTTGTGTAGATTGTTAGTAGCAAACACCAGTTTTGGTTTCATTTTTTTTTGTTCTATAATGTTTATTTTACTTTGAGTTTATCAAATCCCTCTCCGAATACTCCAATGACGGCACTCTGCGAAATAAAAGCATTGGGATCGATGTCTTTGACCAATCGGAATATCTCTATCGACTTACTTTTTTTTTTAGCCATAACCACCAATACGTTTACCTTATTTTTACTGTACCATCCCACACTATCCAGTACAGTAACCCCTCTGTGGGTATCTTTTACAATACGATCAGCGATCTTTTCATACTCCTTGGAGAAAATAAAGAACTGTACCGATTGACGGGCACTGTTAATAATAAAGTCCAGTACATAACTATTAATGATCAGTGTTACAAAACCAAATACCACCCTTCTCTAGTCGTGAAAAACAAAATAACAAGAGGAGATAATGACAATATCACAATACATGATTATTCGTCCGAAAGTAATATCCCGGTATTTATTAACTACTGCAGCTATGATATCTGTCCATCCGGTGCTTCCGTTGTTAATAAATATAATTCCCAATCCTATTTCACAAAGAGTAGCTCCCAGGATACATGCCATAAAATCCTGTCCCTCTCCTACTATCTGTGTATTCCCCATCAGTTGCTGGAACCACCACAATAAAAAAGTAAGAGTAAAGATAGCATATAAAGTTTTAATACTGAACCGGGTTCCCAGTATTTTAAAAACACCTGCCAGTAAAACAGCATTGATGAGAAAATAGGTGACCTGTATAGGAATACCGCTTGTATAGAACACAATAGCTCCAATACCCGTTACACCGCCGGTAGTGATCTGGTAGGGTAATAAAAAAGCAGACCATCCCAGCGCATAATTCATCAGTCCGAAAATAATAAAAAGATAATCTCTTACTTCTCTTAAGAGTACGTTTCCGGTTAGATTCATGAGATTAAAAATAAAAAATTAAAGAACGATATTGACGATTTTCCGAGGAATAATAATAATTTTCTTAATGGGTTTACCGTCAATCCATTTAATAGCACCTTCGGAAGTTAATACCTCTTTCTCAATCTGTTCATTAGTAGCATCCGTAGGAAATTCCAGAGTGAACCGGGCCTTACCATTAAAAGAAACCGTATAAGTAGTTATATCTTCTTTCAGATACTCTTCGTTGTATACCGACCACGTGGCATCACATACAGAAGAACTGTTTCCCAGTTTTTCCCATAACTCTTCAGCAATATGGGGAGCAAAAGGAGAGAGTAATATGACCAACTCCGACAGTATCTCTTTTTTATGACTTTTCAATGTAGTAAGTTCATTGATACAGATCATAAATGCACTTACCGAAGTATTGAAAGAGAAATTTTCAATGTCAGTGGTTACTTTTTTTATCAGCTTATGGAGCGATTTTAATTCCTCTTTTGTAGCTTTCTCTTCTTGAACTAAGAATTCTCCCTGTTTAGTATAGAAGAGTGACCACAATTTGTGTAAAAACCGATATACACCATCTATTCCATTAGTGTCCCACGGTTTCGATTGTTCCAACGGACCCAGGAACATTTCATACATACGCAACGTATCGGCTCCATATTTATCAACGATCATATCCGGATTTACCACATTGAACATAGATTTACTCATCTTTTCAACGGCCCATCCGCAGATATATTTCCCATCTTTCAGAATAAATTGGGCATCTTTATATTCCGGGCGGGAAGCTTTAAAAGCTTCTATATCCAATATATCATTTGATACGATGTTTACATCCACATGCAAAGGAGTAACTTCATACTGATCTTTCAGGTTTAAAGAGACAAAAGTATTAGTATCTTTAATGCGATATACAAAATTACTGCGACCCTGTATCATTCCCTGATTAACTAATTTTTTAAAGGGCTCTTCCTTAATGGAAATACCCAGGTCAAATAAAAATTTATTCCAGAACCGGGAGTAGATAAGATGTCCGGTAGCATGCTCGGTGCCTCCTACATACAGGTCTACATTTTCCCAGTAGTTTACAATAGAAGGATCTACTAAAGTTTCAGTATTATTTGGGTTCATATACCGTAAATAATAAGCAGAAGATCCTGCAAACCCCGGCATAGTATTGAGTTCCAATGGGAAGATAGTTATATGATTTATTTCCGAATTATCCACTACTTTCTTGTTTACACTGTCCCAGGCCCAGTGAGTAGCGTGTCCCAACGGTGGTTCACCCGTTTCAGTAGGCAGGAATTTATCTACTTCCGGAAGTTCTAACGGCAGTTTATCATCGTCGATTATATAAGGCATATTATCCTTATAATATACCGGGAAAGGTTCCCCCCAATAACGTTGACGAGAGAAGATAGTATCCCGGATACGGAAGTTTACCTTTACTTTACCCAGACCCGTTTCCTCTATGTAAGTCTTGGTTTTAGCAATCGCTTCTTTAACAGTAAGACCATTTAGTACCAGGCCTCCTTCTATTTCCTCTCCCGGTCGGGGAGAGTTCATTATAATTCCCTCTTTAGTGTCAAAGCTCTCTTCCGAAACATCACATCCTTCAATCAGCGGACGAATCTCCAATCCGAAGTGTTTGGCAAAGGCATAGTCACGGCTATCGTGTGCAGGAACCGCCATAATAGCTCCGGTTCCATAACCGGCCAATACATAATCGCTGATCCAGACAGGAATAGCTTCGTTAGTCAGCGGATTGATAGCATACGACCCCGAAAAGACTCCGGTAACTTTTCTATTGGCAATACGTTCCCGTTCGGTTCTCTTTTTAGTTGCTTCTAGATAAGCGGTTACTGCCTCTTTCTGCTGCGGAGTAGTTAATTTATTAACCAGTTCACTTTCCGGGGCCAATACCATAAAGGTAACTCCGAATACCGTGTCAGCACGGGTCGTAAAAATAGTAAATTCTATATCATTATCCTTTACTTTAAAATTTATCTCCGCTCCTTCCGATTTGCCGATCCAGTTCCGTTGGGTCTCTTTCAGGGAATCTGTCCAGTCTACTGTCTCTAATCCATCCAATAAACGCTGTACATAGGCAGATACACGCAAACACCATTGACGCATCTTTTTCTGAACTACCGGATGGCCTCCACGTTCCGATACTCCATCTACTACTTCATCGTTAGCTAATACAGTTCCTAAGGCAGGACACCAGTTTACCATAGTTTCTCCCAGGTAAGCGATCCGGTAGTTCATCAGGATTTCCTGCTGCTCTTTTTCGCTCATGGCTTTCCACTGCTCAGCGGTAAAAACGAGTTCTTCACTATATGCTACATTTAATCCTGCTGTTCCGGTAGTTTCAAAAGTACTAATCAACTTCTGGATAGGCATTGCTTTTTTTTTCTCGTTACAATAGAAGCTGTTGAACATACGGATAAATGCCCACTGAGTCCACTTATAATAGATAGGTTCACAAGTACGGATCTCCCGGCTCCAGTCAAAAGAGAAACCTATTTTATCCAACTGTTCCCGGTACCGATTGATATTATTTACCGTAGTAATTGCAGGGTGTTGACCGGTTTGAATGGCATATTGTTCTGCAGGAAGTCCATAAGCATCATATCCCATCGGGTTCAATACATTAAATCCCTGTAACCGTTTATATCGTGCATAAATGTCCGAAGCAATATATCCCAGTGGATGTCCTACATGTAGTCCGGCTCCGGATGGATAAGGGAACATATTCAAAATATAGAATTTCTCTTTGTTCTTATCTTCCGTTACGCGGTAGGTATTCTCTTCTACCCATTTCTGCTGCCATTTTTTTTCGATTTCCCTGAAATTATACTCCATAATAGTAATCCTTTTATAATGATATAGTTA
>JAJPZL010000225.1 GCA_021204375.1 Bacteroides sp. | reverse complement strand
GTTCATAACAGGTGTTTTTTTAATGGATTATCTACTATTATTTTATTATGAGTTTGTAGAAACTCTGCAAATACTCTACAGGTACAAACTTAAAGAATGTGTAAAAGAGAGTAGCGGATAATTCTTCTTTTGAGGCGGATTATTTTTGCGGAGAGAAAATTCCTCCTAAAAAGAAAAATAGTAATCCTTTATAAAATCAAATACATGTACTTTTATACTGTACAAAACAGGTGCCTTCACGCGTACATTAATAATAAGAAAAACACTCCCCATAAGTTAATTTTAATATCTGATCAATTTTTATGCTTATGAAAAGAATCTTTTTACATGTCGGAAAAAAGGTACCGGGCGCCTGTTAATGCTGCTCTGTATCGTCTTTGGTTCTTTCTCTCTCTATGCTCAGAGTAAGATGGTTAGAGGAACTGTAACAGATGCCGGTGGGGCTCCCCTTATCGGAGTGAATGTAGTGGAAAAAGGTACAACTAACGGAAATATTACAGACCTGGAAGGAAACTTCCTGCTAAATGTTTCGCCGGGTGCGGTACTCCAGTTTAGTTATGTGGGCTATGTAAGCCAGGAAACAGAGGTGAAAGATCAGACCACTATCTATGTAAGGATGGTGGAAGATATGGAGATCATTGACGAGGTGGTGGTAGTGGGATATGGTACGCAAAAGAAGGCGGACCTGACCTCTGCTATCTCTATTTTGAACCCTGCCGAAGTACTGAAAGCGCCGGGAGGGGTAGAAAATGCTTTGCAGGGAAATATAGCCGGGGTGAATGTTTCGGGTGGAAAGATCCGTATCCGCGGAACGAGCTCAATAACCGGAAATACGGACCCGCTCTGGGTGGTAGATGGTATTATTGATGGAAATATACCGAATGATGATGAGATCGAATCTATCCAGGTGCTGAAAGATGCTGCCTCGGCTGCTATTTATGGAGTACGCGGGGCTAATGAGGTCATTGTAATAACGACCAAAAGGGGTACTATCGGAAGTCCCCGGGTAAATTTTAATACCTATATTGGAACAGGGTCGCCGGCTAAAAAGCTGAAAATGCTAGGTGCTTATGATTATACAGTGTATGCCAATGAACTGTTTTATAATGCGGCAACTCCTGAAGCTCGTGCAGATGGTACATAGAATCTCTCCGTACCCTCTAATAATGCGAACCCGAGCAACCCAATGGCAGAAACTGATTGGTGGGATGAATATTTTTTCTCTAATTTCTACCAGAAGTATGACCTGGCTATCAGTGGAGGAGGAGAACTTCTTAATTATCGTTTCGGGGCAACTTATACGGTGGATGACAGGAATGGGGTAGCACGTAATAACCAGAACCAGAATGTATATTCCAATGTACAGGGAACCCGGGGAAGGTTTACGTATGGAGGACGTATACAGCTGAGTTATACCAATAATCACGGTACTTCCATGGCCTCTTTGCAGAATACGCTTCAATTACCTCCCAATGAACCGGTGTATGATGAATCAAATATCGATATCAATCGGGGCTATTATCAGACCGGTATGGGGGATGGCCTGGATATTCCGAACCAGATATTTTTTGTGCATGAAGACCGGAATAAAACAAAATCTCATTTTGTGATCACCAGTGTATTCGGCGAAGTAAAACTATTTGATTGGCTGAAGTTCAAGGCTACTTATAGTTATACCCATTATAATTCTCAATATACCCGGTTCGTACCCCGGTTTACTTTAGCCAGTGGTGGCGGCGGTGGTACGCAGGCTTATAACTTACTGGAAACACGTAATAACGGGAACTCACGCCATTTAACAGACTGGTTATTGACATTTGATAAGAATATAGGATTGCATTCCCTATCGGGTGTAGCCGGGATCGTATCCGAAAAATATGAAACATTTAACCGCACTTTTGCAGGGCGTAGTCAGGAACAGACCGATTTTGGCGTGAAAAATTTATTCCAGGATGATATCTCTGTGTCGGGTACCCGGAGTGACCTGGCGTATTACTCGATTTTGGGTCGTATCATGTATTCGTATGCGGGCAAGTATATGTTTACTGCTAATTTTCGTGCGGATGAAAGTTCGAAGTTTGCCAAAGATAACCGGTGGGGCTATTTTCCTTCTTTTTCTGTGGGATGGAGAGTAAGCGAAGAGCCTTGGGTAAAAGAGGCTACTTCTGACTGGCTTGGCAATCTTAAACTACGTGCAACACTGGGATGGATAGTGAGTGCCGGTGGTGTAGGTAACTATGCTTATCAATCGAACGTGAATATTGTGGGGTACACCTATTCGTTCGGGCCACAGACTAATAATTCCGGAGATAGCAGTGTTCCCGGACCACGGCCGGCCTCTATTGCCAACCGGGACCTGAGTTGGGAAACAACCCGGGATATGGGGGTAGGCTTTGATATGGATATGTTGAGTAACCGGCTCTTTCACCTTCGATTATTATAACCGTAATGTGTACAATATGTTATTGAATGTACAGTTGCCCTCTTCGGTGGGAGCCGGATCATCTGTGGTAATGAATGTGGGTAGCATGACCAACTGGGGACTTGAACTGCAGGCTACCTGGTGTGACAAGATTGGTAAAGTAAATTACACCGTTGCTCCTAATTTCTCTCTGTATCGTAATAAAGTAACTGATCTGGGTGGAGCGGAATCTCTGATGGGAGGATATCTTACCCAAACCGGGACTAATGTAACCCGTACGGTAGTAGGCCGGTCGGTGGCGTAGTTCTGGGGATTCGAAACAGACGGGCTTTTCCGGAGTGATGAAGAGGCAGCCGGTTATGTGAATGACAAGGGTGAACGGTTGCAGCCGAACGCTGCTGCGGGTGATATTAAATATGTAGACCGGGATGGGGATGGACAGATAACCGAAGATGATAAGACCTACATAGGTTCTTCTATCCCGACTGCTTCTGTGGGGCTGAATCTGGGACTTGCCTATAAAGAGTTTGATCTCTCCATGTTGCTTCAGGGTGATTTAGGGATAGATATTTATAATAACTATAAGCAGACTCTGCTGGCGGGAAAAGCTTTGCATAACCAGATGGCGGATATTAAGAATAGTTTCCGGGCCACTGAAGTGACTTTTACCACATCCGGCGGTGAAACCATAACCTTACCAGCCAATACAAATACTAAGATCCCCGTTGTCCAGGGAGATCCGAACCAAAACTCTACCCGGGCCAGCGATTATTTCATTGAGAATGGCTCTTATATACGGTGTAATAATATCACGCTGGGATATACTTTCCCTAAACCGGTTGTCGCTAAATTGAGGGTGGAAAATCTCCGCCTGTATGCGGGAGTAAAGAATCCGTTCATCATTACCGGTTATTCGATGCTCGACCCGCAGATACCTAATGGTGGGGCTACGCTTGACAGGGGGGGTAGATGGTCGTTTCTATGACTTTACAGGAACCTACTGGAGTCAGCGGGAATACTTTTTCGGTTTACAATTATTGTTTTAATATTAAAGAGGAACGAGTATGAAAAAGATAAAAATATATATAGGAGGTATTCTGCTTTCCTTGTTGTCGGTGTTTACATCGTGCGCACCCAATATAGATTACTTCAATCCTGAAGCAGAGACCATTGATACTTATTATAATACGAAAGAGCATTTGATCTATGCGGTGAACGGGGCTTATAATGTGATCCAGTTGCTTCAGTCGTGTGGGCGTAATATGCCTTATATTCTTAATACACGTAGCGATGAAGCGGTATTTACCTTTAAAGCGGCAGCGGGAGATCTTACGGTTGTGCAATTATCCGGTTATACGATCTCGGCGGGGCATCAGTTGGTGTCGGAGATCTATTCGAACTTTTATACGCTTCAGTTTACGGCTAACCTGGCACTGGAAAAATTAGCCGAGAACCAGGATAATGCTTTCGATCTGGATGATCCTGAAGATAAGGCTTTGTATGACCGGTTAATGGGAGAAGCTTATTTTCTAAGAGCTTTCAGCCGGTTCTATATTACCTCTCTTTGGGGAGATGAGGTACCGGACCGCGATTATTCCGCCAAAGGTAGCGATGATTTTTATGCAGGTCCCAGTGAAAAAGGAGTGATCTATGAGCGGATGATAGAGGATCTTAAAAAAGCAGAAGAGTTGTTGCCGGTACGTTCGGTAGTGTATACCGATGAGATGAACCTGGGACGTGTTACTAAAGGAACGGCACAGGCACTTCTGGCTAAGGCTTATATGGGACGTCCTGTCCTGGATAGTTCGGCGGGTGCCGGTTCGGCAGAGTGGGGACTGGCCAAAGAGGTATTGAAAAAGATCATTGACAGTAATGAGTATGAACTGGTTAATAACTACTACGACAATACATCGAAGGTGAATGAGAATAACCGGGAGTCTCTGTTCGAAATCCAGTTTAATAAAAGCCTCGAAGCTCCTATCGCTATGTCGCTGGATCTGATCAATGCAGGTCAGAATAGCTGGAGACAGATCTGTATGACCATTCCCGATCCTATCGGGTGGTGGAATGCCATGCCGTCCCTGTCGCTTTATAACGAGTTTAAGCGGGATTCCCAGGGCTATATTATTGATCCGAGAGCTTATTAGGGGATGTGGATACCGGAGGGTGCCCGATACAAATATACGGGTGATATCGGTGATAAACGCTATACCGGACAACGGCTCACTTATGAAGAGATGTTCGCAGTTCAGGATGATGCCTGGTTAGGTAAATGGTTCGACACTCGTAAATATGGCTTGGACGATAATGATATTGCCGACCTGCAACGTAGTGGTGCGAACGAACGTATTCTACGGTATGCAGATGTATTGCTGATGTATGCGGAATGTTGCCTGGAAACCGATGATCCGACAACTGCCTTACAGTATATAAACAAAGTGCGGGAGCGGGCTAATAACCGGTTGATCAATAGATCGGAGGCGGATGCTCATCTGTTTTATGCACAGACCCCGAGAAGTTTACCTACAGCGGAAGAAGTAATCACTGCAAGTCCTACTCTGGGCAGAGTGGTAGACGGGAACGGTACTATTGTCTATCCGGGTGTAGAGATAAATTCGGTACGCAGAATACTTAAGCATGAGTATACCGTGGAATTATTTATGGAAGGGTAGCGTTTTTTCAACCTGATGCGTTGGTATAATAACCCAAAAAATCCGGATCACTCTACCGTACTGAATTGTCTGGCAGACAAATACAAAGTGCAGATAGAACAAACCGGACTTACCGGTGCTTTACCGTTTGATTACAACCGGCATTCGGTTCTCCCTATTCCATCGACCGAATTACAGAATAATCCGAATATACGTGGGAATCTGGCAAATTGATCATAAAAAATGATGGTCCGGAGTAGCTAAGAGGCTTACGGCTTATTGAGTGAACACAGGGATACCATTTTCCGGAAATAAAGAGTGGTGTCTTTGTGTTTGATCTTGTATAAAGAGGCGATAAGTTTCTGTTTTTATTCTTCTGACAGATAAAAATATAGGCCGGGATACCCTTATATTTTTTAATT
>JAJPZL010000324.1 GCA_021204375.1 Bacteroides sp. | reverse complement strand
CCGAAAGTCATCTCAACTATCTTTTTTATGTCTGACAATGTGAGACTTCTGTGCTTAATAGATAAAATTCTTCATTACATTCAGAATGAAAAACCAGATAGTATACTATTTTTACTTGGGGTACACCCTTTTTTCTTTACCTGTTTATTTTTCTTGTGCTGCCTGAATGATATCATCCACTATGGGTTTAGGCTGGTAATTCCGGTCAAACAGTAGGGCATAGTCGGTACGTCCTCTCATGGGAAAGTCGTTTTTCCAGGAATTACCATCGGATACACCCCACAAAGTAACCCGTGAGATCGGATCGCTGTTGCGCAGGAATAGATCAAAGAATCCCATCATACGGTCGTTCCAGGTTGTATATACGGAATCCGGAAGTCCGTCCGGATAAGGGTTTACTTCCTGGCGATAGGCTTCTACTTCAGAAATATTGGCCCCTATATTCCGGCGGGGTGACGGTAGGGCACTCAGGTCAAATTCGGTGATCATTACTTTTACCCCTGCGGAAACGTAGGCCCGGATCGCTGCTTCGTACTCTTCTAAGGAAGGAGATTCCATACCTACATATCCCTGCATCTATACTCCGTCGATACGGATATTCCTGCTTTTCAGTGTCTCTATCAGTTTGATAATGGTTTCCTGTTTTCCGGTGTACCATTCGTTGTAGTCATTGTAGTAAAGTTCGGCTTCCGGATCAGCCTCCTGTGCATACTGGAAGGCGAGAGGGATAAACTCTTCTCCCAGGATCTGGTAAAATTTGCTGTTCCGGTAGGAACCATCTTCCGTAATGGCTTCATTTACTACATCCCATCCTTTGATACGTCCTTTGTAACGGGTTACAACGGTGGTAATGTGATCTTTCATTCGTTGTTTCAGGACTTCTGGGGTTACATCGTTGCCGTTCTCATCTACCGTAAACCAGCGGGGGAGTTGGGAATGCTAGATTAAAGTGTGTCCTGTTACGGTAAGATTGTTTTCCTGACCAAATTCAACCAGTTTGTCGGCCAGATCAAAGTTGAACGTTCCTTTTTCGGGTTGTAGTTCTGTGCTTTTCATACAATTTTCTGCTACAATGGCACTGAATTGTTCTTTAATGATCCGGATCCCTGCGGTATCTCTACCGGTTATTTAATTAGCATTTAATGCTGTACCGATCAGGAATTTGTCTTTCAGGGCTGATTTTAAAGTAGGTTTACTTTTTTCTACCGGTGCGCTGCAACTTCCTAAGAGGATAATAAGAGCGGTACTATAAATGAAACTTATTATTTTCGTCATCTTATATAAGGATTTAATTTTTGTTTTTATTTTATCTTTTCACTTTCCGGAGCTTCCAGGTATGAGGGTTTTAATCCTCCCATATCGATCATTATCTTCTGTACCAGGATTCTCGGATCAAGAGCCCGGAAACGTAAGGGCTGTTGCACTGGTGTAATGACGCTGTGGGTGGTAACCGATTTTATAATGCTTTCTGCCTGCCATCTGCCCAGTTCTCCCCGGTAGTGACCGTTAAAATTGACTATCTGTTCCGGTTCTCCGCCCAGTGAAACAGCAGATTCGAGTCCCCGGTTTCCATTGAAATTGAGAGTAGGGGAGAGTAATATTTCAATTTTTGCTTCACCGGTAGAAGTAAATTCGATATCATATTCCAGGTAACTGTTTTGATCGGGTTTCACTGTCACCGGTGTAGTGGTTACAGCACCAACTGTCTTGCCCAGATCGGGGATCGTGATCCATGAAGTGTTTTCTCCGTGGGCGGCACGACTATAATTGGGAGCTTCCATAGAGATATACCCGTCACTTTCTTTAAATAGGGTGGGGACAGAGGCCATCCGGTTTTCCGGTATCCGGGTTACCGTTGGCATAATATTGTATCTCGGATCGTTCCAGGATCTGTAGCCGATATGGGTTTGATCCATCATGTGATTCCACTTACCTCCGGCAATCTCTTTGTTATAGTGGTACGTGATGAGGGAATCCCGTACAAAACAGGCTTCTACCTGGTCGGCCCAGTAATTGGCTTCCGGATCTTCCTGTTTAGCCAGCTCCTGGTTTATGGCAACGGCATAATACATTTCGTACAGATTGGCCATGGCACTGATCGGGTGAAGGACCAATTGATCAAATGCATCCCGGGTTTCTGTAGGCATCAAATAATTCAACTTCATGGCATCCAGCAGGAGTTGCCGGTACTCTTCTGTTACCCGTTTGAACTCATCGTAATTATACAGGCTATAGGTACGGGCACTTAACAATTCAGGTGTTACCCGGCGGTTGTATTTGGTATAGAGATTAATAAGTCTGGCAGCTTCCCGGGCATACTTGTCTCCGAATTGCTGCGCACAAAACTTTTCGGTGTGTTGTGACAGATTGTTCTCGTTAAAACGATCCGGATTCCACGCCATATCCAGAAAGAACTGGATAGGATACTCCATCGGTTTTAAGTCGCCTACATTTACCACCCAGAGTTCTTTGACCCCGTACCGGTAGGTAAGGTTCATCTGTTCCCATATCTTTTGCACTGGTGTCACATTGATCCATTTATAACTGCGCGGGCCTCCTACATAGTCGAAGTGGTAATACATACCGTACCCCACCCTTCCGGGGTTTGGCCGTGAGTTCGGGTAGCTTTCTTACATTTCCCTAGTTATCGTCGCAAAGAAGCAGGGTGACATCATCCGGAACGCGCATACCATCGTCGTAATAATCCTGTACTTCTTTGTATAAGGCCCATACCTGTGGAGTTTCAGCAGCCTTTTTACCGGATACGTTAGCGATAATTTTACGTTGATCTTTTACGATCTTTTCCAGTAGAGCCACATTGGTCTCTTTACTCATGGCTTCGTCTCCGTCGCCACGCATGCCAATGGTTGCCACTTTTTCCCACTCTTTCATCCGCTCCATTCCTCCGGTTCAGAATTGGGTCAAACCGGCTTCGTTCTTAGAGTAGTCCCATTCTCCGCTGCCGTATCGTCTCCATTCGGCATGTGCCCGGCCTAAGAGTTCGTGGTGTGAAGTCCCGATAATGATCCCCATTTCGTGAGCCAAAGGGCCGTTTAAAAGGTCGTCATCGTAAAAGGCACTACCCCACATGGCGGGCCACAGGAAATTCCCTTTCAGGCGCAGGAGCAGTTCAAATACTTTTTCATAGAGTTGGCTGTTAAAGCCGCCGAACATTTCGCTCGACCATCCGCTCAGGGCGGGTGCTTCGTCGTTCAGGAAGATACCCCGGTATTTGACTGCGGGTTCTCCGTCGGTATAAGTTCCTTTTTTGATGTAGATATTTTCCTGTTGTTCTACGGGTACATCGGCCCAATAGTACCAGGGGAATACACCGATCTGTGCGGAAAGTTCATAAATCCCGTAGATGGTGCCTCGTTTATCGCTACCGGCTATCACAAGTATTTCGTCACTTGTTCCATCCGTATTTTGTAGGGTAGTGATGATATATTTTTCTTTTTTACCTTCTAATTCGGAACCATTGAGCTTTCCTTGTTTAATGAGCTGCCGGATAGGGTTACTTTGGAGAGAACCGATTATTAGTTTACTCTCTTTTCCGGGTTCAGTAACCATTCCAGGTTCGTTCCTCAGGACTTTTATAAAATCTTTTTGGAGATTTAAGAGGGCTCTTTGAATACCTTTATCATCCAGGGGATCATACAAAATAGAGAAGCTTTCCTGGGTAGATGCTAATTTGAAATTTTGGGTATCCGGTACAAACTGAACAAACTGGTCTGTGGCGTTTGCCTGGAAACAGCAAAACATCATATACACAAAAATTATTATATGCTTTTTGGTTTCAATTTTCATACTTTCTGATAGATTTTAATAGATTGAATGAAGGACTAAGAGTGTAAATATTTAGTTGAAGCTACCTGTTAATTCATTTATCCAGCATTAATTTAACCGAGACAATAGAGCTGGGAGAAAGAAGAAGAGAGAGGGTATTACCTTCCAGAATATCGGTTTCAATTGGAGCCATATTTTTATCTTCTGTTGTCTCAATGGCAGTGGCCATGTGTATGGTCTCCGGAATAATAACCTGCGTATGGTAGGCTTCATTTTTCAGGTTTAGTAATACTAATGTGATTTCGGTGCCTGCTTCGTTTATATAAGCCGTTACATACGGATCAGCATTTCCGGTTTCTGCCTGTATCCGGGTCATTCCGGAGGCGTACCTGGCATAATGAGAAAGAATATACCCATTTTTCATCACTTCTCCTGGTTCTACTGCACATCTGCTATCGGTATCACCTATCATTCCATAGAACCGTTTGAGATACCAATAGATGTAAGCACTACAATATCCCTCCATACACATATGGATCTCTTTTTCCAAAGTTTCAAGGTTATAAGACCATTGGTTGAATTTCAACAAAGCGGGGTCGGCCTCTTTTTCACCTTCATTAAAAAGTTTTTCGGTCATCCACCATGTTTTTCCTGCACCGGCCAATTTACTGTAATATAGTCCGCAGATATAATCGTGTCTGTTTTTTACATAACTACTGGTCAGATCGGTAAAACCCTGGTACAGGTGTCTTGCAACGATATCTGTTCTTTCAAAAGCTACAGGATCATTGAGTATCGGATCTGTATATTCCGGCTGTATCCCACAGGCTTCGGGTGCCATTAATTTAACCCCTGTTTCTCTGATCTGCTCTCCATGTATCTTTACGAAATCTACTACTTCCTGCGGATACCAATAGGTAAATTCCATATCGGGTTCATTTTGTACGGAAATTGCATATAAATTTACACCTTTGCTCTTCATGTAATTAATATATTTTACCAGATGGTCGGCATAGGCCTGATAATTCTCTTTTTTGAGATGCTTATACTTCTTACCATTTATATCAATTTCTTCTGCTAAGGCGTCTGTACAGTCCCATGGACTGGCAAATATAAGAGCTCCATGTTGTTGAGCAACTTTAGCTCCCTGGACATCTGCTACCCAGTCTGCTTCCTGAGGATAGATCATCAGACGCAGAATATTATAGCCTAATTCTTCGTTACTATACATCTTGGTTAACTCCTTATCTGTAATTAAGTCGTTCCTTAACCAGATTATAGGGTTATACATTCCACCAAAGCCAACTACAGACTGGTATTTAACTGTTGGATATAATGTTACAGAAAGTGTCGTATAGAGGGTTATTTGTTCAATCGTTAACTTCGAGCATTCCTGGGTGGCCTTGTTTGTTAGAAAGAGATCCTGAACCCTGGGAGTCGATGTAGGATTATCGCTATATTGGATTTTAATTTTAGTGATTTGCTGGTGGCTTTCAGAATCGCCTCCTTGTACGGGGGAGATTCCGGTTATTATTCCATTATCGGTATCCATACTAATTTCCCAGGGAGTAGAGGACCATTCTACTAATACGGTAATCTCTCCGGCTGATGCTGTGATAACTATCTCTTCCTGCAGGAATCTGGCATAAGATTGGCTATGATGAGCCTCTTTATCATCATCCGAACAGGAGCAGATAAGGATGCATAAAGCCATAATAAAACTGATAGTCCGATAGATATTCTT
>JAJPZL010000357.1:5319-5541 GCA_021204375.1 Bacteroides sp. | reverse complement strand
ATGTTATTGGGACTTCTTGCCGGAATGTTCCTGGTTGCATCTGCTCAGGATCAACTCCAAATGCAGGACAGAACCCTGTTCGAAGAGTTGACCAATATTAAAAAGAGAACCGATAAGTTCAACCTTTATCTCAATATGCACGGCAGCTTCGATATGGAGTTTAACGATGGGTTTGAAAAAGGAAATTTCAACATCCGTCAACTGCGTATCGAAGCCAAAAGG
>JAJPZL010000357.1:0-5309 GCA_021204375.1 Bacteroides sp. | reverse complement strand
GTAGTTGAATAATTGGTTATCGTACCGCTATCGCCAGCGCCTGAACCGCTCTAACGATGGGAGTAACATGATTGATAATGCTCCTACTTCGATTGACTATGCCGGTCTGGGTATTAAGTTTAACGATAAATTCAACATCTTTGTCGGAAAACAGTGTGCTGCCTACGGAGGGATTGAGTTTGACCTCAACCCCATCGAGATCTATCAGTACAGTGATATGATCGATAACATGAGCAACTTTATGACAGGAGTTACGTTGAGTTACAATCCTATCGCCAACCAACAGATCCAGCTTCAGGTATTGAACAGCCTCAATGCAAGTACCCAGGCCACGTATGGAGTCTCTCCGGAGATCACGACGGCCAAGCTTCCGCTGGTCTATACACTCAACTGGAACGGTAATTTCAACGATATATTCGAAACCCGCTGGTCTGCCTCTGCTATGAACGAAGCTAAAAAACAGTAGATGTATTACTATGCGTTGGGTAACCAGCTCAACCTGGGTAAATTCAATATGTTTTTTGACTTTATGTATTCAAATGAAGACCTGGACCGCAAGGGTATTATTACCTCTATTATTCCTGCTTACTCAGAGAGCGATCACAATGCGTATGACGCCCGTTACATGTCTCTGGTAACCAAGCTGAACTACCGTTTCCAGCCTAAATAGAATGTCTTTGTACAGGGTATGTACGAAACAGCTTCTGTTTCGAGCACCTGGCAGGATCCTGCCTCCGCTACATCTTCCTATGCGGTAGAAAAAGGGAAGTACCGTACCTCTTACGGATATTTTGCCGGACTGGAATATTATCCGATGCAGTCAAACCTGCATTTCTATCTTACATACGTGGGACGTTCTTATAACTTTACAGATCGTGCTAAAAGTTTAGGATGGGATAATTACAATACAGATCGTATCTCCGTCGGATTTATCTATCAGTTGCCCGCATTCTGAACCATAACATATAATAGTGTTTGTTAGGCAGCCTTCCTTTTTCCGGTATAAAACGGAAAGAGGGAGGTTCTTTTTTTCTTTTTTACCCGCAGAACATCTCTTCCTCTTTGCGTGTTTATCAAAGAAAACCACTTTATATGTATAAACACCGAGCACATCCGTGGCATGGGATTAGCCTGGGAGACCACGTACCCGTAGAAGTTACTGCCTATATCGAAATTGTACCCATCGATACCGTCAAGTACGAGGTGGATAAAGTTTCCGGCTTTCTCTCCATTGACCGGCCCCAGAAATATTCCAATATCGTACCGGCCCTGTATGGCTTTCTGCCCCGTACTTACAGTGGTAAGCAGGTAACAGAGCTGACTAACCAGGCTTTGGAGCGTACCGATATTCAGGAAGACGGCGACCCGCTGGATATTTGTATCCTTACCGAAAAGGATGTGTCTCATGGAGATATTATCATCAAAGCCCGCCCTATCGGTGGCCTTCGTCTGCTGGATAACAACCAGGCCGATGATAAGATCATTGCCGTACTTAAAAACGATATGATCTATGACCAGTACAATGATATATCCGAACTTCCCTAACAGATCCTGGACAGGTTAGTGCACTATTTTACTACTTATAAAGATCTTCCCCTGGAGAATACCCACCGGATGAAACTCAACGGTATGTATGACTACCGTACCGCATACGATGTTATTTTACGCTCCATCGACGATTATAACCGCGAAGTAGAACCTATGATCCGTTAAAACACAAATTTACTATCTTTGGAGTTTGTATAAACAATCTACAGTATGTAGGGTGCAAACTGATTTTACTTGTCTCTCTTATCTTGCAGAAGGGACCGGGAAATTATAGAGTTATATACCCGGTAATACACCGGACTGCATCCCATAGAGTCGTGTTCGGGACAGTTCGAAAAGACTGATACTGTAAAGATCCCGGAAAGGTTCTGTTCCGTCAAAGCCTCCTACAATGAACAGCTTCCCGTCGGCAAAGAACATTTCACTGCTATTCAGCTCTATATCCACTATCCAGGCCTTTACTTCCTTCGTTTTTGTATCATAGCTCTGGAGCTTTCCCATCTCAAAAAAATATATAATATTTTCGTGTTCAGTATTGTCTGGCCTGGCTACCTCATAGAGTAACTCCGCCTCCTTTTCCCATTCTCCGGTCACCAGATCGTAGGTTTCTATATCATTGAAAATCCGGTGCCGATGGCCCCCTACCAGGTAAAGTTTATCCTTGACAAGTACCCCTTTCGTCTCCTTGGGATGGGGCATTTCACTCAGTTCATACCAATAACCGGTAGTAATATTGAACATGTGTACTTTATCAAGATAGACTTTTTCTCCGATCATATTGATGCGGCAGGAGCCTCCTGCCAGGATAATATTGTCTCCGTACATCACCGATGCAAAATCAGCCGCCTGGTGCGGATTTACAGGATCTACCAGGATGGTATCTCTCTCCATATTATACACCTCTACTGTATTCTCCAGGTACTCTTTTTTACGGTTCTTTGAGAGGCTTTTCCCCCCCTGCCAGGTAGAGCTTTCCGTTGTAATGCTGGCTGGTATAATGCGCTCTTTTCCGGAAGATCCGGGGCACTGCCTCCCATTCGTCTGTTTGAATGTTGTATTTATAGAGCCGGTCACTGAAGTTCTGTATCTCTACTTTAGCCACTATTCCCAAAGGAGTAGGTATAGATTCATAATAGCTGAGGTTCCCGCAACTGACAAAGATCGTATCTTCTACCAGGATAGAACCAAAAGCGTAGAGTCCCCTGGGCAGCGGGGCCAGCCTCTTATAAGGTACTTCTTTATGCAGCAACGCCTCTCCCAGTACGGTTAACGTCTCCAGTAACTTCAGATCTTCCTGTAACGGGATTACATAGTTATTGGCACTCAGTTCTGTATAAGGTACTTTTTCCGGAACATATCCTACATAAGAGAAGCGTAGGGTATCTTTTTCGTTTACCTCCCCGGAGAGCTCAAATTTCCCATGCTGGTCCGTAACGGCTATGACTGTAGTGTCATTGACATATACATGTACCCCTGATAAAGGTTGCCTGGTTTTCTTTTCAATAATCTTACCCCCTTCCTGGGCCGGAAGGGATAGACTTATCAGGAAAGTAAAGAAAGATATTCCGCTTTTAAAAAAGATATGGGTTTTCATGCGTATGGAAATCAGGTTACTGTTTATCGCTATTTCATACTGTAGATCCGGGTTCGGGTAAGATCCCGGATCTCTACCGCATAAAGATCCCGGGACGGGTAGTTGCCATCGTATCCTCCTACTATATAGAGTTTTCCACCGGACACAAACATTTCACTGTTTGTCAGGGAAATATCGATCAGCCATACCTTTATTTCTCCGGTAGCGGTATTATAACTCTGCAACCGGCCGTTCTCCAATATGTAAATTGTATTTCCCTGGCAGGCAATGGCCGGCCGCTCTGCTTCGTAAGGCAATTCGGCCTCTTTTTTCCACTCCGCAGTAACCAGGTTATAGGATTCTATTTCACTCAGGGGCCTGTGCCGGAAACCTCCTATCAGGTAAAGTTTATGATCCACGATCGTTCCTTTCGTCTCCTTGGGATGCGGCATCTCACTCAGTTCATATCAGATCCCGGTACTTACATTGAACATATGCACTTTATTCATATACTCTTTTTCACCGATCATATTGAGCCGGTTGGACCCTCCCGCCAGAATAATATTATCTTCGAGGATAGCCGAAGCAAAATCAGCTGCCTGGTGCGGATTGACCGGATCTACCAGTACGGTATCTTTCCTGCAATCGTACACCTCTACGGTTTCATCTAATAATTCTCTTTTCCGGTTTGTACTTAACCGTTTGCCGCCTGCTATATATAATTTACCGTTGTAATACTGGCTGGCATGATGGGCTCGTTTACGTAACTTTTTAGGAACCGTTTCCTACCTGTCCGATTGAATATGGTATTTATAAAGACGATCGCTGTACCCTATCCACTCGCTTTTTTTTATTGGCAAGTTCCATCAAATCCTCCCCAGCCTGGTCACGCACAAATTCTGAATTCTCTGCTGCCTCTTTATAGCTTATATTCCCGCAACTGACAAAGATCGTATCTCCTGTCAGGATTGTTCCGAAAGCATATAACCCTGCCGGGATAGAACTTAACTTTTTATAAGGTACACGGGTATGCAAAATGGCTTCTCCCAGTACGGTAAGTGTTTCCAGCTGTTTTTTATCCTCTTTCAGGATAACGCAAAAGTTGGTTTTTTGTAAATCACTATACGACAGTATTTCAGGAATAAATCCTACATACGAGAATCTGAATAATTCATCTCCTTTTTCAGTATAATGAGGAGCGATCCGGAATGCTCCTTCGTTATCCGTAATGGCAACTAAGGAGGAGTCGCCCAGATAAATATGTACTCCGGCCAGCGGTTGCCGGGTCGTACTTTCCATCACTTTTCCGGTTTCCTGTGCAGATAAAATGAATGATCCGGAAAAAAGTAATAAAAACAGAACCTAAAATTTGTCTATAGTATTAGTTTTCATACCTACAAACCTATCTCTTTTTTCCGGGATCTCCAAAAAATAGTTCTGTTTTTTATTAGATGACCGGGATTCATGTTGCTTATTATGCCATTAACCTTCGGTCACCGGGTATACAAGATCTTTTCTATAAATTACCTGTATTGTAACATGCGGCTGATATATTTGCCAATGATGTCAAACTCCAGGTTCACTATGCTTCCCTCTTTGATCGTATGGAAGTTGGTATATTCATACGTATAAGGAATAATAGCTACCTGGAACGTATTATCAGTGGGATTGCATACGGTAAGGCTTACCCCGTTTACTGTAACAGAACCTTTATCTACGGTAATGTACCCTCTTTTAGCCATCTCCTTGTCAAACTCATATTCAAAAGTAAAGTACCAGCTCCCTTCCGCATCCTCTACTTTCAGGCAACGGGCCGTCTGGTCTACATGCCCCTGTACAATGTGTCCGTCCAGCCGGCCGTTCATCATCATGCTTCGCTCCAGGTTTACCTTGTCGCCCACTTTTAATAGCCCCAGGTTAGAACGTTCCAATGTCTCTTTCATCGCTGTGACCGTATAAGTATCATCTGTTTTTTTGACAACAGTAAGGCATACTCCATTGTGTGAAATACTCTGGTCTATTTTCAGCTCTTTGACAAAAGAGCACTTCATGGTTATGTGAATATTTTCCTGGTCTTTTTCTAATGCTACTACCTGAGCATACTCTTCAACTATACCTGAGAACATAATTATCGGTTTTTTAGGTGGATAAATTATAGATTATAATTCAGAACTATAAAGATACAAAG
>JAJPZL010000286.1 GCA_021204375.1 Bacteroides sp. | reverse complement strand
TTATTTATTGTCAGGATATGTTTTTCAGCTATTTATTCTCTCTCCTTCTTTTCCGGTATCGTGAAATAGACGGTGAATCCTCCTTTTTCACCAGGCTCTGCATTGATCCGGCATCCTCGCCGGCCGGCAAATTCATCGTGTTCCCGGATGATCTGTTTACAGATCAGGTATTCGGTACCGGTCAGTTCTCCTTTGCTTCCACTCTGCATTTTTGACAGGTCAGGATAAAAGAGGTGATTTGGCTCCTCACGGCCCTTTTCCCGCCGGGTATCGTTAAAACTGAAACGAATATACTCTCCATCGCATTTGGTGGAAAGGTAGATCTCTCCGGACTTCGGGTAGGTAAGCGCCTCATTGATCAGATTTTCCAATAAAAATTTAAGCTGTGTGATATCTCCTTTTATACGATAGGGAGAGAACTCTGTCATCAAAGTAGGTGGAGCAGGATGATTGCGGGATGCTTTCCGCATATATTTGGTTGCATATTCCAGTAAGGTCTCTGCCTGGATCGTGGTGCGGCGGAAGGTTACCTCTTCCAGCTGATGGGCTGCACAGGAACTCAGGATGGTAAAAATACCTTTGTAATACTCTGCCAGTTCCCGCAGGGTAGACACCTGTTCCTCTTCTTCCCCCACGGAGACTTCTGATTTACGTAATTTGTCAACGATCTGTTTGATCTTATTCGGATAATAGATCGTTTCATGTTTGATCGTAGATAAACAATTATTCAGTACCATGTTCTGGATATGCAGAATACCATCTTCCCAGGAGGCTCTTCGGGCATCTTCATGCGCCTCTTCAATATCCCGGTATTTAGTGGCCGGTTTAAGTACGGTATTAAAAATAACAATAGCTACATAGCGGCCGATCAGCTCCAGTAAAAGCTGGTCTGTCTCGCGGTCATTGGTGTTTTCTTTGGTTACTCCCATGACCCCGACACACAACTGTTTACCACCGGCATCCACGATCAGGGGAAGTACCTGGGTACGTTGATTATACAAATAGCGTTTTTGTTCAAAACACCGCTCCATTAATTGACTTACTTCCGATTGCACAGCAGCCGAGGCGCACTCCAGCTGGTTAGCTTTTTCATTATAGACGGCAATGCAAAGATTATCGATCGTAAAGAGTTCATTGATACTTTCATAAATGGCTTCTACGATCTGCCGGGGAATATTGGAGAGGGCATCTTCTTCCCGTTGCAAAGCTTCAGTCTCTTCACTACTGCGAACTAAAGAGGAGGCAAAAATACGTTTGTTAATATCGAATACCTGCTCCAGGTTCATCCGGTTATGAAGTCTTTTCCGGATATAAAGAATATAGTATCCCATAAACAACGTGAGCAACAGGAGACCGCACAGAATGATCCCTACTATTTTATTATTGGTAGAGTTTTCTAGCCTGCGGCAATAATCTTCCAGCGAGTAATCCTCACTAAGTAATTTATACAAACCGGTATAAGCCGTATTGTTATAGGTATAAGCATTCCAGTCTTTTAAAGCTAAAAATGCGACAGACGCTTCATTCCGGAGGTCGAGTATCACATGATAATCCGTGAGAAAATCATTCTCCCACCATAGTAGTTCAGCGGGGCTCTCCTCTCCGGTAATGGACATGGCCGGAGCAGGTATAATGGCAAAGAGTTCGTAATGAAGATTTAATAGCCAGATGGCAGAATCTATATACTGGATCGCCTCCTCATATCTCTCCAGGATATTGGCAAAGTAGGCGGAATCTGCATAAGCAGAGGCTTCGCTTAGTATTTGTTCAAAATGTTCCGGAGTCGCACTCAGGGAATCCACAGGCCAGGTAAAATAACTCTGATTTTCCGGAACCTGTGCCGTAAGGCCTGCGGAGATAAAGAGCAGGATACAGATAAAAGTTTTCCGGATGCTTCGGGGAATGCGGAAATAGAACCGGCTCCCTTTACCAGGCTCACTCTCTACATTAAACGTGCAGACCTGGAAAAGAGTGTTGGTTTTCCGGTATTTATCGATAATACCTTTACAGTTCATAAGCCCGAAACCACTTCCCTTATTCTGGATCAATGCTTCTTTATCGGAAGTCGTATCCAGGCCTATCTCTTTGGAGTTGTATATTTTTTCACCGATTATGTGGCGGATATCTTTCTGGCTAAGCCCGATCCCGGTATCTTCTACGGATATTTCTATATATTTCTCTTCCCGAGTGGCATAGACACGAATGGTACCGCCTTCCGGAGTATATTTACGGGCATTTTCTGTCAGTGTGTTCAGCATGAAAAGAGTCAGTGCTTTATCGGCTTTGACCACAGTGTCGGTTGGTTCTACAATAAAATCCTGGTTCTTCATTTCAAAGGTCTTCCGTCCTTTGCCTATCAGATTAAAGAGATCCTGAAGAGCGAAATTCTCAATATTCAGGCTGATAGTACCCTGCTTTATTTTGATCCAGAGGGCCAGAATATCATTGTACTCATTGATGGTAGTGACCAGTTCATCAATATACTGGTATCTGTTCTTTTTGATTGCTTCCGGCTCCTCTCTATATACCGCCTGGGTGGATACATCCGGTTTGTTCTTCTCTTCTTTCAGGATAGCATCCAGTTTTCGTACTTCGTTAAGAATACGATCCAAAAAAGGAGTAATGCCGTTTACAATAGCCATACAGGCTTTTTTGATTATATTCTGTCGTTTGTTCTCGGCTATATGCTGTTCGTAAATATATCGCTGTTTCTCTAGCCGTTGTTCCTCTTCACTCAGGGAGACAAAAGCAAGTCCGCTGTCGAGTGTCCACGCTATATAAGGAGTAATTACATGCACAAAAGCCCGCTGATCTTTGTTGAGCCGGCGCAACGTGTAGAGTTCCAGATAACCTACCGGCTCCTCTTTATCAGGAACCAGCAGTGGGAACTTACCTCTTACCCCAGTAGGTTCAGAAGGTTCTTCATTGGGTGGAGTACCGGCAAGACAGATATTCAGGCTCAATGCTCCTAACAATTTTTTCATATCCAGGTGGATGGAGGAGAGAATGGTATGGATGATCTCCTCTTCGGTAGTTACCTTCTCAGGAATGGAGGCAGTGATCTCGTGGCAGATATCCAGTGTCAGCCGTAATCGTTCGGTATATAATTGATTCCTTTTCCGGGATCGGGCATTGATGATCCAGAAGAAGAGAAAAAGCAGGAGAAGTCCTGCCACCAGCATGAACATGATCAGGTTAAGCTGCCGGGATTCGAAAGCCAGGGCAGCGTACCGGCTCTCTAACTCTTTATCCTGCCGGGTGATATCCAGAATGTCCAGATAGATATTCCGGTTGTAGTTAGAGGGGACCTTCATGCCCAGTCCGGAGTAAGTTACACTGAGCTGTTCCCGGATGCGGGATATCCATTCGGGAACTGTTTTAATACCCGCTTGTTCGATCCATTCCAGTTCCACCATTACCGTATCGTATGGTAGGAGAGAGTCGGGCTCCAGGTGATGGTCCGTATAATAAGTGGTATGATGCAGGTTTACATATTGCAAAGCTTTGGTCAACGTATCCAGGGCCTGTGAATACTCTTCAGTTTTATTCAGGTATTTCCCAATGGTTACATAGGTTGCAGCCAGCTGGTAAATATCCGGATATTGCTGAAAAGCGGTCAGTGCCTGCCGGGTTAAGGATAATGGGAATTCGGGGGTGTTGTCTCCCAGGTTTTTTAGCCGTTGAGACCGGTTGTTTCCAATAATTTCCTGGTTATCTCCTTCCATAAGCAGATCTGCTAGTATCTGGAGAGCACTCCCTTCAAAATAGATAAGGTCTGCCTGCCGGGCTATGTCCCAGGTAAAATAGAGATTATCAAATTCCCTGACTACCCGTTCCTCCCGGGTCTCTCCTCCTGACAATCCGGAAGACCCTTTTACAAAATAATAACTAAGTTGCTGGTTAATATCCTGCGAAAGCTCTTCCCGGTTCTCTATCATACGCAAACTGGTAACTGCTTCCGGGCTTTGTTGCAGGTAATGGTAATAAAGAGCGGATACAATATAGAACTCGGAGTATGCATACCACAGACGATGTTTCTCGTGTGTATCTACAAAGATAGAGATATCTTCGTCAATCCTTCGCATCCGTCTGCGGGCACTGTTACGGGAATCGTAAAATTCTTTGTTCATGGAGGTACGTTGATACACTTTCATCAGGCCGATGTCGGCGATCAATCGTTCTACCTCATTCTGGGTAGAGAGCAATACACTGCGGTGTAGTTTTTCGGCTTTTTCAAAATCCATTTGCATAAATGCGCAGAAACCCAGATGGTTCAATGCTTCTGCCTTTCCGGTATTGTAACGTTGAGCTGCCTGCCAGGCCTCTCCGGCCAGTCTGAAAGCACTATCCAGATTCCGGTATCGGTAAGCATACGACTGCTCATTCAGCGAATCGACCAGACGTACCTCCAGGGTAGGAGCAATCTCTCCACATGAAAAGAGAGATGTCACCATAAAGATGATAATAAATATCGGTAATACCGGAGTGGCTTTTCTCATAGGGTAAGGATTAGTTGAAACAAATCTACGAATAATTACTTGAATAACAAAAAGGGTCCCATTTTCTCCGATTGACACTCAGTAACTTACCGGTTTCCCTCCAGTTCGGCTATCACTTTCAGCAGATATTGTCCGTACTGATTTTTAAGCATGGGTTTTGCCAGTTGACGCATTTTATCAGAGCTGATCCATCCCTGCCGGAAAGCTATTCCTTCCAGGCAGGCGATTTTTAGCCCTTGCCTTTTTTCAATAACTTCGATAAAAGTAGAGGCTTCAGCCAGTGAATCGTGGGTACCGGTATCCAGCCATGCAAAGCCACGCCCCAGGAGTTGAACTTTTAACTCCTGTTGTACCAGGAATTCCTGGTTAACACTGGTTATTTCGAGCTCGCCCCGGGCAGAGGGCTCTATCCTTTCTGCTATTTCTATCACTTTATTCGGGTAGAAATAGAGTCCTGTTACGGCATAGTTCGATTGAGGCTGTTCAGGTTTCTCTTCAATATGTTTTGCATTTCCCTCTTTGTCAAAGTGAACCACTCCATATCGTTCCGGATCGCTTACCCAGTAACCGAAAACAGTTGCTTTTTGCTCCTCTTCCGCAGTTTGTACCGCCTCTTTCAACATCCGGGTAAAGCCTTGTCCGTAGAAGATGTTATCTCCCAATACCAGGCAGACGGAATCGTCCCCGATAAACTCTTTGCCGATTAAAAAAGCCTGTACCAATCCGTCGGGAGAGGGCTGTTGTGCATATTCAAACCGCACTCCAAAGTTATTTCCATCGCCCAGCAGGCGCTGAAAAGCCGAAAAATCCTGTGGAGTCGATATGATCAGTATTTCCCGGATACCGGCCAGCATCAGTACGGAAAGGGGATAATAGATCATCGGTTTATCGAAAACCGGAAGGAGTTGTTTACTAACACCTTTTGTTATGGGGTAGAGGCGGGTACCCGATCCTCCTGCAAGTACGATTCCTTTCATATAGAAAGGTTTTTTTTACAAAGGTAATCTGTTCTTATTGTTTTGAAAGAAAATTAACGGAAAAACAGAAAGTAATTTTTTAATATTTGTCTTTTCAGCGGGAA
>JAJPZL010000378.1 GCA_021204375.1 Bacteroides sp. | reverse complement strand
TTTTAGTATATATACTTACTCTTTCCGGTTTTTACAGGAGGAGTCGGAATTAAAAAGTCAAAGATGAAAATAGAGGATTACGATACATTTAAAGAAAAACTAAAAAAAGTGGTTCGCAGCGTGTTTACGGATACTGCGGAACTCTATAGCAGGGAAAACCTGATGGGATTTGCCTTAGTGGCAGATAGAGATGGAAGGATGCTTTCAGTAACGGTTAATACATGGAATCATCTCAGGGAGAGTTCGAAGAGGAGTGCAGGGAATGAATTATATTATAAGTTTACTCCGGGAGAGTTGGCCGAAGAATTTTATTTGCTGAGTCAGATGGATGATCTCAATAATTTTCTGGATAGGAGGTCTTCTCCCCTGTATGGAGATAAGATCTTTGCTGTGATTGTAGATACGTTGGAAGAGCTAAGAAGCGAAGGACTTTTTGAAGGGATGGATAATAATTTTGTATTGGAATTTACTATAAACGACTTTTTTGACCGGGATGTTCTTTTGGGTTGGTTTGAGCGGTTGAACGGAGCGGGATTGGTACAGGAGTACCGGGCGTTTTTAGTACGGAGTAGTTAGGAGTGACCTCTCTCAAGAAAGATTCTCTGTTCAAAATGGAACTTTTGTGAATGAACTATATTTTCCCGAACTTTTTTCCTTTTTATCTGTATTACATAGGTATAGACTAAAATTAAAAAGAAATGAAAGCTATTGAATTGCATCAGTATGGTTCGGAAGATGAACTGGAATATAAGGATATTCCGCAACCGGAAATAATATACGGAGAGTTGCTGATCCGGATAAAGGCTACCTCGGTAAATCACCTTGAAGTGATGGTTGCTTCAGGAAAAATGAAGGAGAATATGCCGATTGATTTTCCCTGGATACCAGGGTATGACTTTGCGGGTATTGTAGAGCGCGCCCCCGATACGCAGGATAAGTATCTGCCGGATGACGAAGTATATGCTAAATGTATAGGAGGATCGTATGTAGAGTTTATTTCTGTAAAGCAGGATATTCTGGCCCGTAAACCGGCTACAATGGATTTTTCGGAGGCTGCCTGTGTTCCGCATGTAGGACTTACCGCGTGGCAGGCGTTGTATGAGCATGGTGCCTTACAAAGAGATCAGAAAGTATTGATACATAGTGCTGCGGGTGGAGTAGGGATGTTTGCAGTACAGTTTGCCAAATATGCAGGTGCTTTTGTCTATGGAAGTGCTGGTGAGACAGACAAAGAGTTTGTAAAGTCACTGGGTGCGGATGTGGTAATTGATTATAAGGGTGAGGATTTTACTCAGGTAGCTAAGGAAGTAGATCTGGTGATCGATCTAGTTGGTGGAAATACACAGGTTCGTTCCTTCGGAGTTTTAAGAAAGGGAGGCCGTTTGGTTACTACTACGGGAAAAATAGATGATAAAGCGAAAGAGTTTGATATAAAAGCTACTACGATGGTGGTACATCCGGACGGGAGCAGTCTGGAGGAGATTACAGAACTGATCACGGAAGGAAAAGTCAGAGCAGACGTGGCGCGGGTGTATCCGCTTTCGGCTGCTACGGAGGCCTGGAAAACATTTGAGGATAAAACAGAGATTTCTAAAAGTATTCGGCACGGTAAAATTGTGCTTGAGGTTTGATGATTGGATCCTACAAGGCCCAGGAACTACTAATCACTTTCAGTTCGTAGTGGCACGGTTACCTGGTGACGGTTACCGGAATTGCAGGCAAACCCATAAAGGTCGTACATAATAAAGTGGTACAGGATAAAATAGATAATTTCTTCATACTGAATATTGTTAGATTGTTGCTATGGGAGCGTTTGTGGACAAAAATAGCATAAAATATATTGAGATACATTGTTGAAAAGCTCAAATCATATTGTTGAAAAGTTCAGGCTCAACAGAAGAATTGATTAATAATTATGGCTTAAATCCGGATCTGGGATAATATCTCTTTGATCCCTTTACAATAGGGTAGAGTGGTTTAAATGGGATAGTATTCCCGTACTTTGGGATCGGCATTGGCCAGGTAGTATCCGTGAGCCGCATTTTGGATCATTTGCAGGTCGTTAAAGCTGTCCCCTACGGCCCAGGTATTCCGGTGTTCTATCTGCCAGAAATTACAGAGGAACTGAAGTACTTTATCTTTTCCGGTACATGAGGGCAGGAACTGAAGATCGTAGTAACCTTCCGGGTCGCCTGCTGCGGGATTGCAAAGGAAATAAGTTAACTTCATGCGGTATTCTATAGCTATTTCTCCCATGCTGACGAGATCTTCCCGGCTTGTGGGACAATCTTTATAAAAAAAGAACGGGTAAATTTACCCTGGTAATCTTCGGGTTGAGGATAGAGCTCAATCCCATAGGCTGTTGCTTTTTTAACGGCTTTGGGGATATTTGCCAGTAAGAAACCGCTGTCGTTGATCTGATCTATCCACTCCCGGCAAATGGTTATCTGGTTGTTACGGATAAAGTAGAGCTCGGTACCCAGACTGGAAGCTATAAAGTGTGGGAAGTAGCGGGCGTAACCGGTACACTTCCGGAAAACAGCTTCCAGCGTACTACTAGTAATCCAGCCTACAGCAAGTTGTAAGGAAGGGATATGAGTCTGAAGGTAGTCTTCCAGCTCCCTGATTCCGCTATCCTGCTGATTAGCAGTAAGATGAGGACGCCAGGTTTCATCGAAGTCACTACATAGAATGCGGCTGATGTGCCTGGGATAAGGGAATGACGGAAAGAGGGTAATTATTTCTTCCATAATAGCTAATAGTATGGCCTGTATAAAACAGAAGGCAGTAAAACCGGTTTATATTTATAGGAACGCTGGTTTACTGCCTCTTGTTTGGAAAAAACTTTTTTTATTGTGGCTTTATAAGTTCCATTCCTTTAAGGATCGCCTCTTCATTCATGGGAATAAGGTGGTGATAACGCGGAGGCAGGGTTTTTTTAAGACCTTTCAGTACACTCTCTATACTTACTACGGGGCGTAGTTTAAGCAGTCCGCCCAGGACGATCATATTAAAAACTTTGACATTTGACATTTCATTAGCGGCATCCATGGCATCAATGCGATAAATATGAATATCCGTACGGGTGGGAGGATTGATTATACTGTACCCATCGTAAATAAGGGTTCCGCCGGGTTTTACTTTGCTCTCGAACTTCTCTAAAGAGGGTTGGTTGAGAATGATGGCAGTATCGTAGTTACTCAGAATAGGAGAAGATATTCTTTCGGTACTTACTATAACGGTAACATTGGCGGTCCCTCCGCGTTGTTCGGGGCCATAGGCAGGCATCCAGGTGACTTCTTTGCCCTCCAGCAAATCGGAATAGGCGAGTATTTTCCCCATTGAGAGTACTCCTTGTCCACCGAATCCGGCTATAATGATCTCTTCTTTCATGATACTTTTAAAACGGAGTTATTATTTATCTTTCAGGTCTCCCAGGGGATAATAGGGGAACATATTCTCTTCCATCCACTTGTTGGCTCCATCGGGAGTAAGTTTCCAGCCTGAACTGCAGGTGGAGACGATCTCTACCAGGTTGGAGCCTTTACCGGCCATGGAGTTCTCAAAGGTTTTTCGGATGGCTCGTTTGGCTTTACGGATAGCTGCTACAGTGTGCACGGATTGCCGGGTAACGTAAGTTGTACCTTCCAGAGTTGCGGCTATTTCCGTTATTTTAAGAGGATAACCGTGTAAAGCGATATCACGTCCGTAGAGAGAAGTGGAGGTCTTCATACCAACAAGTGTAGTAGGAGCCATCTGTCCTCCGGTCATTCCGTAAATAGCATTATTAATAAAGATTATAGTAATGTTCTCTCCCCGGTTCAGGGCATGAATGGTTTCAGCTGTACCAATACAGGCCAGGTCGCCGTCGCCCTGGTAGGTGAACACAAGACGATCGGGCCAGAGGCGTTTGATGGCGGTTGCCACTGCCGGGGCACGGCCATGAGCTGCTTCCTGCCAGTCGATATCAATATAGTTGTAAATAAATACGGCACATCCTACTGGTGAGATACCAATGGTACGATCTTCCATTGCCATCTCTTCGATCACTTCTGCTACCAGTTTATGTACAACACCATGACTACAGCCGGGACAATAGTGCATGGGAGTGTTATTCATCAGAGTGGGTTTGGTATGAACCAGATTTGCTGGTTGTATAATCTCTTCTCTTGTCATGATTTTCTTTTTTAGAACTGGTAATTACCGGCTGAAGAGTTTTCACCGGTTGGTGAACCGGATAAAGAACTCCATCATTTTCACAAAAATAGCTGCTCCACATACATAGATAAATACTTTTTTGTCGTCTACCAGAAAATAAGTAAGCAGGGAACAGAGTGCTCCGATGAGAAAAAGAATGTTGAGTATATTTCTTATTTTGTCCGGGTTCATAACACTTACGGTTTTAAAGTTATTTATTTCCTAGATTAATTTCTCTTTGAGGGCTTCGACTATTTCGTCAGGATCAGGAACGATCCCTCCCAGACGGCCGAAATGTTCTACTTTTATTTTTCCCTGGGTAGCCAGGCGGATATCTTCGATCATCTGCCCGGCGTTAAGTTCGAGCGAGAGGATGCCTTTTACTTTGGAAGTGTAACTACGTATGGCTTCTGATGGGAAAGGCCAGAGAGTAATAGGGCGAAGGATACCGGCTTTGATACCTTGTGCCCGGGCAGTTTCCATGGCTTTCTGACCGATACGGGCCATAGATCCGAAGGCTACAATAAGATATTCTGCATCTTCGCAGCAGATCTCTTCATAACGTACTTCACTGGCTTCGATCTGCTTATATTTTTCCTGAAGCTGGATGTTCTTCCGTTCCATAGCATCGGGTTGTAACTCCAGGGAGGTAATCACATTGATGGAACGTCCTTTGGTTCTTCCGGTAGAAGCCCAGGGACATTGCTCAATCACCTCCTGGTCGGTACGACGGGGTTTTTGAGGAGGAAGGACCACTTTTTCCATCATTTGTCCTACTACACCGTCGGCCAGTATCATAACAGGGTTGCGATATTTAAAAGCAAGTTCGAATCCCAGGGGTACGAAATCGGCCATCTCCTGTACGGAGGCGGGAGCAAAGACAATAAGGCGGTAATCGCCGTGTCCTCCTCCTTTTACGGTCTGGAAATAGTCGGCCTGGCTGGGCTGAATGGTCCCTAGACCGGGGCCGCCCCGCATTACATTTACAATCAGGCAGGGGAGCTCTGCTCCTGCAATGTAGGAGATTCCTTCCTGTTTAAGACTGATACCGGGACTTGAGGAGGAAGTCATCACCATTTTTCCGGTACCGGCTCCTCCGTAAACCATATTGATCGCTGCCACTTCACTCTCCGCCTGCAGAACCACCATACCGGTCGTTTCCCAGGGTTTGAGTTCAGTAAGCGTTTCCAGAATTTCTGACTGGGGAGTGATGGGATACCCGAAATATCCATCGGCTCCGCAGCGTATAGCTGCATGAGCAATGGCCTCGTTACCCTTCATTAATAATACTTCTTCTGTCATAATTCAGAATATTCGTAGATTATTTTTAAGCTTTTACTTTATAAACGGAGATGCAGCCGTCGGGGCATACAATAGCACAGGCTGCACAAC